>CAZZLF010000005.1:0-21591 GCA_964654965.1 uncultured Bdellovibrio sp. | reverse complement strand
ATATGGAATTAGATTCAACTGCCGTATTCGTCAAAGTGGTACAGGCCGGAAGCTTCAGTAAGGCCGCAAAAATGATGGGAATGCCAAACACCACTGTAAGTGCCAAAGTTGCTCAACTCGAAAAACTGCTCGGAGTCACCCTCATTCAACGAACCACCAGAAAGCTTCAAATCACACCTGCGGGAGAAGTTTATTTCAAAAAATGTCTAAGCGCTCTTGAAGAAATTCGGCATGCTGAATCGGAACTGACCAAAAGCGAAAAAAAACCCCAAGGAACCTTACGCATCACCGCTGCAAACGACATTGGGCACACGATTGTTCCTGCTCTAGTCAGTCGATACTTGCAAAAGTATCCTGAAATGAAAGTGGAATTGATCATTACCAATCGGGTCGTTGATTTAGTTGGCGAAGGTGTGGATATTGGAATCCGTGCAGGTGAATTGGAAGACTCTTCACTTCGCTCAAAAAAGCTGACTTCGGCAAAAATGGGGTTCATGGCCAGTCCGATCTATCTGAAAAAACATGGAACGCCCAACAACTTGAAACAACTGACCGAGCATAAATTGCTAAGGTTTTCGGAATTTTCGGAAACGCTCACCATCGAAAGAACCGATCATCAGCTGCTTGAAAAAATCAAACTCAAGGGCAAAATTACCGCAGACGATCTTGAGACCTTGAAAAGATTTGCCATTCTTGGAGAAGGCATCGCCCTGCTTCCCATTTTTCTTTGCGAAGAGGAATTGAAAAATGGAAAGCTGACGCACCTTTTGAAGCAGTGGCAAAAAAGCTCCGGCTCTTTCACCCTGGTTCACCCGGCACAGAAATTTATTTCTGCCAAAGTTCGAGCATTTTATGACTTGGTTGAAAAAAACGGGATCTGATTGATTCATCAAATTTTTGACATCTTTAAAACTAAACTCGTACCTTTTCATTCATCCTCGCTTGCCCTAAACTAAGAAACATGTCGGATAACAATTCAGACAAAACTGCCATGATCGGAGTCGATCAAGAAACGATCAATCGCGAAATCCAAAAGGCGAAAGAATCTCCGGATTGTTTTGTCATCATTCGTGGAAGCCCAATGAGTCACCGTTTTTTTCTGGAAAAAGAAGAAATGATCATCGGCCGTGACCCTTCTGTTGAAATCACCATCAATGATCAACTGGTATCGCGTAAACACGCGAAAGTGATTCGCAAAGATGGAAAAGTCACACTGGAAGATCTCAAGTCTTCAAACGGTACCGTAATCAATGGTAATAAACTGGAAGCCGGAAACGCGGTCACTCTAGCCAAAGAGGACATGATCAAATTGGGTAATACCGTTTTGAAATTTCTTCCGGCAGGTCACATCGAAATCGTCTATTACGGCAACATGAACCAACAAGCGACGATCGATGCGATGACCAAATGCTTTAATAAAGGTTATTTTCTAGAGGCCATCGAAGCCGAGATCAAACGTGCAAAAGCACTATCCAACCCCCTCTCACTCATGTTTTTTGACCTCGATCATTTCAAAAAAGTGAACGACACTCACGGACACGATGCAGGCGATTTCGTTTTGAAGGAGTTCTCCAAATTAGTTCGGGAATCAGGTCTTTATAAATCGAAAGACATTTTCGCTCGATACGGTGGCGAAGAATTCTGTTTATTAATGCCAGGCTCAACAAAAACTGAAACTGCAAAAGTTGCAGAAGCAATTCGTGGAAAAATTCACACTCATGAATTCAACTTCAAAGGCGTTCGCATCCCCGTCACCACTTCACTGGGAGTTGCTGAGCTCACCTTGGAAATGGAAAGTGCTGAGCAGCTCATTAAAGCTGCAGATCAGGCTTTATACACCTCCAAACAAAGTGGCCGTAACCGTGTGACCATTGCTTAATTTATTGGCAGGGATCCACTCCGCTTACCCAAAAACACTGAAAAAACTGAATCATTACAATCATTTTAACTTTAATGAACTGAACTTGGCTTCATTCTAGGAACCCATTGTTTTTACTTCCCATTCACCCCAATGCTCGATTAAAACAGGTTCTTATCAAGGGCTAACATGCAAACCGAGACGTTCACTAATTTAAAAACCAGTAAAAAAATCCAGATTCTACCACCATTGGTTGCCGAGCGCATTGCCGCGGGTGAAGTGATTGAGCGCCCTGCCAGCGTGGTGAAAGAATTGATTGAAAACTCGATCGATGCAGGAGCCACTCAGATCGAAGTGCGTTTGCAAAAAGGTGGATGTGAACTGATCGAAGTCATCGACAACGGACAGGGCATGAATCCCGAAGATCTCGAACTGAGTGTCTGTCGTCACGCCACAAGCAAGATTGCATCATTTGAAGATCTGAGCCAATTGGCATCTCTTGGCTTTCGCGGAGAAGCACTGCCCAGTATCGCCGCAGTGGCGTGTTTGAAAATTACCTCAAAAAGTAAATTTGAAAATCAAGATGGCGCAACCCATGAAGTCGTGGCCGAACATACAGCACCCAAAAAAGCAGAATCTCGTCGCGTTCCAAATTATAGTTTTCTCGGAAGCAATCACGGCACCCGAATCACTGTTACTTCGCTCTTCTCGCAGATTCCCGCTCGATTGAAATTTCTGAAATCACCGGGCTCTGAAACCAGCGCCGTTCGTGAAATCATCGAACGCGTGGCTCTCACCCACCCTGAAATTGCATTCAGCATGACGAGCGATGAACGCAAAGTCATTTCATTGCCATCTGAAACTCTGGCCAAACGTGCAGAGAGAATGCTCTCGGACAATAATCCCTTTGAAGTACTGCACACGAAACTCGAGGGCACCTGGGGCATCGAAGTGATCTGGCTAAAGGGCTTGAGCCAACCTCACACCCGGTCGATCTATCAAATCGTGAATGGTCGCGCTCTTCGTGATCGCATTGTTCAGCAGGCGATTTTGAATCCACTCAGACAGTCTTTCCTGCCGGGAAATTTTCCATCTTTGGTGGTAAAACTCGATATTCCTGCTGATGAAATCGATGTGAATGCACACCCGACCAAGACTGAGATTCGATTCCTCGATTCAAAAAAGATTTTTGCCCTTTGCCACGCGGCGATTGAGAAATTATTAGCGGATTCCACTCCGGCTCCAGCTGAATTTACCTCTCTTCAGAATCCATTTTCTCCAAAAGAAAATATTCCTCTTTTTCAGACTTACTCCAGCTTTTCTGAAAGCCCAAAGCAATTCCAACTGGAAACGACGAGCGCTCCATCATCGGAATCTCCTGTTGAGGAATTCTCATTCGACACCACCCCGTTCGGTCAATACAAAGGAATCTGGTTCTCGACTTATATCGTATTCGAACAAAATGAAGAAATGTTGCTCATCGACCAACATGCGGCTCACGAACGCATTCGCTATGAAAAGATGAAAGACAAGGTCTTGAAATCAGAAGGCGTGGAAGAGCAAACCCTTCTCGTACCTGAAGTGATCCGACTCGATGCCGAGAAGCTTTTCCAGATGAAAGGAAAACTATCATTACTCAAAAGCCTTGGTTTTGACTGTGAAGCTTTCAGCGAAGAAAGTGTTTTGTTCCGATCCATCCCAGCGGTATGGGGAATGAATCAACTCACTCCACGGTTGAAAAATCTTTTAGAACGACTTTATGACAGTGATGTTTCTGGCATTGAAATGAATCATCCGGTTTGGGACGAAACATTGTTTGAAAAAGTGGCGATGGAAGCGTGCCGTTCTTCATTCAAGGCCGGCGACCACATGAACGAGTGGAGCGCGATCGACCTGACCCGTAAACTCATGCAGTGCCAGCATCCGGGCAACTGCCCGCATGGTCGCGTGACCTTCATCAAGATCTCGAAACTGAAGATTGAAGAATGGTTCAATCGGAAGATTTGAGGTTACTCACTCACTAGGTGGTTTAATCTTCTTTTGAAGCTTTGATTGACCAATACTCATTAACTGGCGAATTGTTTCAAAAACAACGGCAAAATTGGAATCATACTTTTTTTCCAACTGATTGATCCGACTCCAAACAGTGTGAGTTTCAAACTCGAAGTTTTTCATGCGTACAAAAGTTCGCATGATTTCAATGTTGAGCCCTGCCCTTGAGATCCGATCTTTCCGGCAGAGATGGTTCCGTTTTAAGATGCATCATTTCTTTAGTTCATTTAAAAACTTCTGATAAGCTTCAGGACTGCCTTCGTTTGTACAAAACAATTCTATCTTTTGAAAATTAACAGGCTGTGCTTTTGCAACCATGGCAGCCTGAACCAATCCCTGTTGATCTTTCCAATGAATGTAAGCAGCAAGCCGGTCTTTTACGCAATCCGTTGGTGTCAACATGACCAATCGATTGCCATCAATCATTCTTTCACTGAACTCTTTGATGATTTCATCGCCTACTTCCATCGACTTTCCTGGAAACTCTACAAAGTACTTCGTGTGTGGGTGGATGAACAGTCTCGATGAATCTTGGGTAAAGCCCAATTCAATCATGACAGTTTTTATTTTTTTGCGATCGCCATACGAAACGAAATCAAGATCATAACTTTCATACTTGTTATGTGTGTAAATCGAAACCACGGCACCACCAGAGAGAAATGTTTCGATTCCTGCATCTTCCAGTTTTTGACAAACGATTGCGGCAATCTCCTGAATGGTCGTGATTTCAGAAATCTTCATGGAAGTGGCTTACCCTTTCTTCTTGGTCTAGCCCTTTGATAAAAGTATTTTTCTTTGATGGTCTCTGGCAAACGTTCCAGACATTTGGTCAAAATTGTTCTTAACTCTGTCAGGTAAAAACAGCGTGGGTTCCACTCGTACACTCTGGTTTTGCCTACTAGACGACTCACCACGATACCTTCACGCTCAAAGCGCTCTAACTGTCTTTGCACCTGACTGACGGCAATCTCAAAAGTTTCTGAAATACCCCGGGGGTATCCTGAGCCGTAAGACTCCAGATACAAAAGAACTTTCGATGCGGTTTCGTTACCGGTTAAACCTTCCAATATCATACCTTTAATTAGGGTAATGCGACCTTTTATTTAGGTCAATAAGAACTTAGGCGATCACTAAAGCAATTGAAATCATTGCACAATTTAAAAAAGTTAAATTTTCATTACTTTTCATTGACCGAGGGGGGGGGTATAAAACTATGCTAATTTTATCGGGAATTTTTGGCTTGGACTAATCAAGCCGTTAAGAAAGGGAGTCCCCATGAAAAAGTATCTGATTCCAGCATCCATCACCGCAGTCGCCGTGGGTGCATTTCTGGTGTTTCAAAACGCAGGTTATGTGCAGACAGTACAACTCAGTACTTGGCGGCCGGTTGCGGATCTAACCGCTTGGCCCGGAACTACAGCATGGCCAAAAACAAACGGGGCTATACCACCACCATTCGCAGCGTTACCAGGCATGGGGCCGGGCATGAATTCACCGGTGCAGGACGACTCTGTTCGTGGCGTAATCGAAAATCTCGATCACACCAAAACACCAAAGACTTTTGAGCATTGTGAATACAGAATCAAATACGGACTTAAAGGTGGATTTTATGGCTATTTATATCCAACACAAATGTGGGGACTTGGCAACTTTGTTTTAAGCCTTCAATTCTCTACGAAAAATGGGCTTCCTTTTGACTTTCATCAATCCGGTCAAAGTAATGAATACCCGAAAACTTTAGAACTAGCATTTGCAATTCAAAACTCCACCATTCTTCAAGCTAAACTAACTGATTTATCACCACCACCACCACCTGTACAGTACCCCATTACAAAGAATACTGTTATCCATGTTATAGCAAAACCAAAGAATCCTGTAAAACTGGGTGAAAATATCGAGTCAGTAATTCTGGAAAGCCGCTGCTACACGAAAAAAGACCTCAATGTTTTAGATGACTCTCAAGACATCAAAGGCAAAAGCATGAGTGATGCTCAAAAACAATAATCACATCATCATCAGCTTGGTGATTCTGGGAATGGACCAGGTCACCAAGCTTTTTTTTCAGACCCTGGTGTGGAATCAGGGATTTTTCTTAAGTTCATTTGAAGGTCTTTCAGGCCCCGTGCGCGTCGGCATTGCGGCTCCGTTTTTTGTTTCATTCTTGCTGTTCATGATCTGGTGCGGGTCAGAAGTGAAGCAGCGCTTTCCTGCACTTGCCCTCGCCATAACCGTTTTTGCTTCGGGGGTCACGGGAAATTTCATCGATCAAATCTGGTTTGGTGCCGTTCGTGATTTCATTCTGATTGAATCACTGGGCATAGCCTACAACGTGGCCGATGCCTTTCAGTGGTTGGGAATGGTTGCCGGTATTGCACTGTTATGGAAACACCATTCCGAAATTTGGCCCGATTTCAACGCGCGGAATTTCGGTGCGACCAAACTATTCAAAGAATCAAAAAGTTTATTGGGTGTGATTCTCGTGATTGCAATCGCACTCGGGGGCATCACCATTTTTTCGACGGCCTATCTCGAAGCCGTGATTCAAACCCAACAGTGGAACCGCACGCATTTCATCCTACTCTCGGTTTCATTGTTGATCACACTCACCTTACTCATTGCCGTGTTCTTGATTCGTTACACTCAACGCATCTTAGGGCCGATCAAAGCGCTCGAACGCTGGCTCGATGAAATTGAAAAAGATGCGACCGCACCCCAGCCGCGATTGAATGATGATTTCGGGCCTTATCAGGGATTGGTCGAGAAGATGAAGAGAAAAAGTTAGTCTCAAGCGAAGACGGTTCGGTTCTAATGGTATCATTTGATACTATCAATCAAATCAATCTGCTGTTTTTAACTCAAATTTCAGATATATTTCAGGCATGGGAACCACCTGCCCCACCATCATCCTCACCGGTCCGACTGCCTCGGGAAAAACCGCACTAGCCATCGAGGCGGCGATGGAATTGCGCGCAAAGGGTACACCGCAACTCGAGATCATCAATGCCGACAGCGTTTGCTTCTATCAGGAATTCAACATTGGTTCAGCAAAACCAACGCCCGAGGAAATGAAACTCGTGCCACACCACCTGATCAATGTGGCTCATCCAAACGAAAATTATCATGCTGGAAAATTTCTGAAAGATTGTGAACAAACATTGAGCGAGATTCACGCACGCGGAAATCGCGCGATCATCGTGGGTGGAAGTGGTTTTTACCTAAAGGCATTGAGACTCGGTCTCTGGGAAGCCCCACCGACGGATGAAAAATTCCGTGAAGCGATGACCGCAATCGATACTCCCACTCTGTTTGAAAAATTGGTGAAGCTCGACCCTCTTCACGCTCAGAAAATCGGAGCCAACGATCGCTATCGCATGATTCGCGCGCTTGAGATCATTGAAACCGGAAATGGAAAAACTCCCACCGAACTGGAAAAACAAATGAGCGGTGAAGCCGATCCCCGTTTTCAACTTTGGGTAGTCGATCGCGAAAAATCCGAACTCGAAGAACGCATGCGTGTTCGCATTGCCCAGATGCTCGATGCCGGATGGATCGAAGAAACCCGCCAGCTTCGCGAAAAATATCCTCAATCCAAAACCCTGGGTGCGGTCGGGTACCACCAAATCCTGGATCATTTGGATGGCGTTTTACCGCAAGGAAGAATGAAAAAACCCGGCTTGCCGGGCCTCATCGATGAAATCGTACTCTCCCACCGACAACTTGCTAAACAACAACGAACTTGGTTTAAAAACATGAAGCCAAACGCGTTGTTTTTACTGGAAAAAGATCGTCAAATCTTAAAAGAAAAACTGATGACTCTTGATCAGAAATGATGAGAGGAACTTTGCCCACCTTCCATGTATTCTAGCCCAACGGAGTTCATTATGGCACGCGGCACAAAATTGTGGATCAATGGTAAAATTGCAAACGTTGAAGATGCGAAAATCAGCCTCTTTTCCCATGTCATTCATTATGGCACCGGAGCATTTGAAGGCATTCGCGCATACAAACAAACCAAAGGTGGCGGAGCAATCTTCCGACTTCGTGAACACATGGAACGTTTGGAAGATTCCGTAAAAATCATGGGGTTTGATCTCCCCTTCTCTACTGATCAATTGATTCAAGGTGCAATCGAAGCATGCAAGGCCAACAACTTTGAAGAATGCTACGTCAGACCCATCGCCTTTTTAGGAGATGGTCCCCTTGGAGTTTTTCCTGGATTGAATCCAAAAGTCGATGTTGCAATTCTAGTTTGGGAATGGGGCAGCTATCTCGGCGATAAAGGAATCAATGAAGGCGCAAAACTCGTCATTGGTTCTTTGATTCGTCCTCACGTGAACAGTGTTTTGACCAAAGGAAAAATCTCTGGTCAGTACGTCACCGGCGTGATCGCAAAAAGCGAAGCGATCAAAAATGGATACGACGAAGCACTGATGCTCGATCCAGAAGGATTCCTCACCGAAGGAACCGGAGAAAACTTATTCATGGTGAAAGACGGCGTGATCAAGACTACTGAACTGACTTCGATCTTGAACGGCATCACCCGAAACACGGTCATGAAAATGATCGAGAAAAAAGGTTACAAACTGGTTGAAACTCGTTTTACCCGTGACGAACTCTGGTGTTGCGATGAAGCTTTCCTCACCGGAACTGCTGCGGAAATCACTCCGGTATCTTCCGTCGATGGACGCAAGATGGGTCGCGGTGCAAATGCTGGAAAACCAGGGCCAATCACTCTCGACATTCAACAATCGTACAAAAAACTAGTACGAGGAGAACTCTCCGAGATGTTCCCTGCCGACTGGTTGACCAAGATCTAATTGTCACTCACGGAAATCCCATGAAGCCTTACGAGATTTTGTTTGAAGATCAGCACCTGATCGTCCTTTCAAAAGCTCCGGGAATTCTTTCCCAAGGTGACAGCAGCGGTGAACCTTCACTCGTTGATTTGCTTCGTGACTATTTTGGTCGACACTATGTTGGTCTTATCCATCGGTTGGATCGAAACACTAGCGGACTCATGGTCGTTGCCAAACGATCCAAAAGTGCAGATCGACTGAGCCAACAACTTCAAGATGGACGACTTATTCGAAAATACCGTGCTGTCATTGAGGGTAAACTCGAAACCGAACAAACCTGGAAGCACTCCCTTCTCAAAAATGAAAAGACCAATGAAGTGAAAGTCGTTCCAACGGGAACCCCGGGATCTAAAACGGCTTGCCTCAAAGTAAAGCCTCTTCAGACCATTCAACGTCAAGACATTGACGCCACTTTGGTAGAATACGAGCTCGAAACAGGGCGTTCTCACCAAATTCGAGTACAATCTGCGGCGATGTATCATTCTTTACTGGGGGATTCCAAATACGGGAGCACGCGCGTTAAAACCCTTTTTCACCGACCAGCCCTTCATTCTTGCTATCTTGAATTTGAACATCCGATCTCAAAAGAAATCTTAAAATTCGAAGAAAATAAGCCAAAAGACTGGGATTTTTGAATATTCACCCTCAGCCATCGATGGCTGCAAAGAATGAAGTTCCATTGACGCTTGAAAGAGGAATCATAACCCTTCGATTTTTGTGGGTTTGTCGGCATATTTTGCCTCCCCAATCTGCTTGAGAATTCTTGTAATTGCTGAAAAAACGCGAAAAAATAACCTAGATGATGGCCAATTTTGCCTTACCTGCAAGGATTGCACTCGCCTTACTGATAGTTGCTACGGAATGGATTCCACAGGCTTATGCTTCTGTTTCCGTCTTTAAACAAACGTTACCGAAAGAAGCATCTCCATTTGGAAATATAGGATTTGATACTTCAAGCTTTCTCTACCGTTCTTCAACCAGAGGAACCTCTGCAACGACTTTAAAAATTTCCGTCTCTGGATCTTTTGAATATGAAAACTTCGAAGGAAAAGGCGATCTCTTATCCAACAGTTTTGTCACCAGCAATCCTCAAGCCGTGGTGGAGTCGCATGAAGCATACATCACCAACAGAAGTGGAAACCTGGGCAATCACCATCTCTCTTTTGGAAGAAAATATTACGAATGGTCCAAACTGGACGAACAATGGCAAATGATGAGTCTTTGGTCTCCCCGATTCACCTGGGATCAGATTCATCCTGAATCCATCGGGATGACCGGGTTTTTCTACGATTACAACACTCCTCGATTAAAATTTCTGGCTTTCGGATCTCCGATTGCGATTCCGGAGCGTGGAACTCCGATCGAACAAAAAGACAACAACATTGTTTCTCCGAATCCTTTTTGGAAACCACTTCCGACTCAATTGAATGTTCTGGGAACGATGACCAACATTCAATACTCCCTGCTCATGCCATCGATGCAGGAAATCTTGCTCAGACCGAACTTTGCTCTACGAGCTCGTTACGATTTTGATAACGGACTTTGGTTCAGTTTAAATTCAGGGGTGCTTCCCATTCACATGGTACAAATGGCGGCAGAACCGTACCTCGATACTGCTACCACTGGACAATTGCAGGTAAATATCCGTCCCCAGTTGCCCATGAGAAACATCAACACTGCTGAAATTGGTTTTATGAATCCCTCCAATGATTGGAGCGCATGGATCTCAGCAAGTTATGAGCAACCTTTTCGTTTTCAGAACTCCCCGACCTGGTTGAATCCAGTGATCAATCCCACTTCGGTATTTTCTGCAGGAACTCACATTCAGATGACCTCAAATTTCTGGTTTGAAGGCGCAGCCTTGTTCATTCATGAACAGCCTTACTCAGGATTGAGTCCGCTAGCGGATGTGAAGGTGAATCTTCCTACCCGTTTTCCCCTGAAGCAGGCTTTTAAGGTGGGCGGGAATTGGAAATTCAGCGATGAAACTCAAAGTAATTTTTCCTGGATTCAGGACCTCATTGATCAGAATCACCTCGTTTCGCTTGATTTAAATCACAAAATTCACAAAACCCCATTTAGTGTAGGTGCGGGAGCCGACGTGATCATCAGTAAAACCGCTCAAGGCGGTGTCGGTCAGTATTACGGAGACGATCGTCTTCGGGGATGGTTGAAATATGCGTTTTAAGGCACTGCTCATCTCTTCTGTCATTTTCATTTCAGGTTGCGGACTTTTAGGCCCCAAAGAAAAACCAGCTGAAAAAAGCGATGTCGGCGCTACCGGTTGTCTCGACAATTCCAAAGACCTGGTCGGAAGATACGTTGCCGGGGAATTGAGCGCAACAGAATGGAAAGAAGCATTTGCCTGCATCAATCAATCGCTCAATTTTTTCACCCAATATGTGCGAGGTTCTTATGAAAATGCCTACAGTCAAGGCGACATGTACACGCTCATTTCCCGCTTTCTGATTAAAAACAAACCAGTCAATCGGGAACTCATGAGAGGTGCATTCAATTTAAAACGTGCATTGTTTGGTGGAGACGCCAGTGAATTCACCACTGAACAAATTGATCTCATGCAAAAGTCTCTCGATCGTCTTCAGGCGATTACGTCGGACTTGATTCCTTACCTCAAGTTGAGACAGGACCCTTCTACGACCTACGAAGAATTACTGGAAATGAATGAAGCGTTCCGAATTGCGGGTGAACAACTTGCAGACTTTGTCAAAACGCTTCCGGTTGGAGATTTAAGCGATCAAGCCCTGAAGATTTTAATCGACCAATTGACTGAAACCCTTGGTCTTAATTTAATCGATGGTTTGGACCGCAAGGTTTTCCTCTCGAAATGGTTGATCTTCAATACTCGTCGTGATGCTTTTGAACCGCAGGATTGGCCGAATTTTTTCAGAACCGCAATGACTCTGGGAGGAATTGCGCTGACATTCAAGACCGCAGAACAACAAGCGATCAACAAGAACTCCAGCGTTGGGGAAAGCCTGTTTCAGGATTATCGTTATCGAGAGTTTATCTGGAAACTGATTCTTACCTCCAAACCGATTATTCTGGAATCTCTCACGCGACACGAAGGAAACACACCGTTTCCGATCTTTGATCACCTCATTGATGAAATTCCGGATAGCTATCTCCACGATGTTCCGAAAAATGAGATCAAGGACATGATTCGTCCATTAGTTCGAAAAATATTTCGCTCTAAAACAAAGACCGGCGTCGATGCCAATGTCGTCGAAACCATTTTTACGCTTCTTGAGAATTTTGTGACTGATATGGGACTGATTGATCGGTTCTACGAGAAAACCAATCTTGATTTTTACGATGTCCAATCTTCAGTCATGAAAATTTCGCTTCAACAATTTGAGTCTTCACTCAACGGGGCTGAAAAAGAACGCTTCACTTCCATCAAAAACATCATTTTGGGGTACAAACCGCTTTTGTACCGGGATACCACTTCGATCCTGCATCAAAACGGAGTCGGTTACACTCGTAACCAAGCCATCATGACCACCGTGCTGACCAGAGTGGTGGAACACCTCCACTCCGCTTACGGAAGCGGTGACCATTTCTTCACTGAAGATGATTTCAGAGGAATTCTCGAAGAACCTGCTTATAAGGCCATTCTGAATTCCCTTACCTGGGTAGATGCGACCGTTCCTCGTTTTTATGCAAAACGTTTCCAGGATATGGATCTCTTCACACCGGTGAGCAATGGAGATGGTCGAGTGACCATTCCCGAAATGATCAATTATGCCTTGATGATCATTTCTGCCGGAAACCTAACCACGAAAATGCGAGAGGAAATCACTCCTCGTTGTGATCAAAACCTAGGTCAGGACTTGATGGGGTGGACTTGGGTTCCAATTCAATGTTTCCGAAATGAATTCTATAAGAATTTTTCGTATTGGCTCACCTACTTCCCTCGGCTGAAGGCTTATTGGGAAACTCTGACTCCGGAACAAAAAGCGAAAGCGGCCATCTGGCTCGAACACGGATCCAGACGAAACGGATACGGTGAATCGGATTCCGAAAATGATTGGGTTGGGAAATTTGATTTCGGCGCCTCTGCCGCGGTTATGCATTATACCGAATCACTCTTTACCCGCTTTGATGCAGACAACAGTGAAGTTCTTGGTAAATCAGAACTCGGAGATGCATATCCAGTCTTCAAAAATCTTCTCTATAAGAAGGCAAAAATTTCAAATAAGGATTACGTTCTCAAGGGGATCTTCACTTACATCGTGAAGTACAGAGCGATGCCGATTACCAACAACGCATCCGGTTTAGGAAAACTCGCTTGGTGGCTCGCATCGTATACCGTACAAAATTATAGCGCCGATCGACTTGGAGTTTTCAATATTGTTTGCCAACTGGCAGCTCCGGAAAATACGAGACCGAATCCAAACGATCCGACCAATCAAGAAGATCCGGACGCGACCAACGCCCGTATTTGCCAATAGTCCATGTCATCTCGCCGAATTCAACCCATCTCGATCGAGTTCAAAGATGGATTAACTCCCTATTCTCCGGTATTTCAAGATGTGTATTACACCCATGTCACCGGAATTGAAGAATCAAATTATGTTTACATCGAGGGTTCAGGATTTGCCGAAGCTTTAAAAAACAGACCTTACCAAAAGGAATTTACGGTTGGTGAAATCGGATTCGGAGTTGGATTAAATTTTCTTCTCACCGCTCGTCACTTTCTTGAAAACTCTGAACCTGACCAAAAACTCACCTATGTCACTGTTGAAAAGTTTCCTGTTTTGATCGAAGACCTCAAAACACTTTATCAAAACACCACTCAGTTAGGTGAATTACCCCAGGAACTTATCCAGCAATATCCAGTACTGGTACCGGGAATTCATACACTGAGCTTTGAAAAGGGGCGGATCAAACTTTTACTGATGCTGGGTGAAGCAAAAGAAATGTTTACGAATTTGAGTCTTACCCAAAATCAGCGCATCGAATTCTGGTACTGGGACGGGTTTGCACCCAATCGAAATCCGGAAGCATTTCAAGATTCTCTTTTTCGAGAGCTTTTATCGTTATCGGCTCCCGGCGCCCGGGCTACAAGCTTCACTTCAGCCGGCTGGGTTCGTCGAGGACTCCAGTCCGTCGGCTATACCATTCATAAACGTCCGGGATTTGGGTTCAAACGGGAATGCATTCAGGTCGAGTTTCCGGAAACACCTAAACAAGAAACCATTAAAAAACCTTGGTTTTCTGCTGAAAAATTAAAAAAAGCAAAAGCAGGCGATCACATTGCCGTAATCGGAGCCGGACTTTCCGGTACCGCAATCGCCCGGGCGCTAGCCGAACGCGGGTGTAATATTCTGCTGCTAGACCAGGAGCAAATCGCCGCTCATGCATCTGGAAATTCCTACGGCATGTTCAACACCCAGTTGAGTAAAAAACCGAACCCCATCAGCCGATTTTCACAACTTTCCCTGACTCACTTCATTCGTGAACTGGATTCGCTTTCCATACCGAAAAAAAAAGGAATTCTACGGTTAGATGCGATTCGGGAGCCCCATGATTTTACTACCGCGATGGAAACATCCGAATTCCCGGAATCTTTTTTTCAAAATCAAATAGAAGGAATGTTTTTTCCGGAATGCGGAGTCTTAAACCCAGGCAAACTTTGTGAAGCCAGAGCAAATCATCCCCTGATTCGATTCAAAAAAACGACAGTTTCCAAGGTGATTCGTGATCAAAACAAAATCAGACTTGTCGATAACTCAGGATCTTCCATAGGTGATTTTGATCACGTGGTCTACGCCACTGGCGCCTCACTCGTTCTGGATCGCACACTTCGGGATCCACTTCTGGAATCCATCCCCCTTCGAGCGATTCGAGGTCAAGTGATTCATGTTCGACCCACTCCCGAGTCTAAAAAGATCGGACACTGCTTGGTAGACTCCGGTTACATTTCTCCTGTTGCGCCTGAAATTTCCGGAACCGAGACCCATTGCATCGGAGCCACTTACCAAGCAAAAGAAATCCTTTCTAATCAAGAAGAAATCGATACCGAAACCCTTTTGCAAGAAGCACGGGATCGACATTCTGCATTTCAAGCTTTGGTTTCGGAAGACGTGCAATTCATTCGTATCGGTTATCGGTTATCCACTCCAGATAAACTTCCTCTGATCGGACCCTTATGTAATCCCGCTGATTTGCGAGAACTTTATCAGCCGCTTCTCAGAAGCGGAAAAGAAGAATCATCCGCCCCTCTTCCTTCTGAAGCGGGTGAATGGGTTTTCACCGGCATGGGATCGAGAGGAATTACTTTTTCCAGTTATGGGTCTGCAATTCTATCGGCTCTGATGTTTGGAGAAATCTTACCGATCGAGGCCGATCTTTGGGAACACGTTCACTCGGCGAGATTCATCGTTCGTTCCCTCAAAAAACCCGGATCACCAGCGAAACCCGCTGGATCATTCTGACCCTACTGAGATAGGATCAAACTATGCAGCTTGTTGACTATTCCGAACGCGAAACGATCAGTGCCGTTTTGATCACCAAAAATGAAGCCAGATACATCGAAAAAGCCCTTGAATCACTTTCTTGGTGTGATGAGATCATCGTTGTTGATTCAGAAAGCACAGACGAGACTCCACAACTTTGCAAAAACCCTAATGCACCTTGGGCTAAAAAAATGAAATTCATCACCCAATCCTGGCTTGGTTTTTCTGATCAGAGAAATTTTGCCATGGAACAGGCACAATCGAAATGGATCTTCTTTTTGGATGGAGATGAATCCTGCTCTTCCGAGCTTGCGCTGAAAATTCAATCCATTCTAGCTGAATCAAGCCAAGAGCAATCTTCCAAAGAATTCAAAATCCATCGCCAGGAATTTTTTCTCGGCAAAAGAATTCAGTATGGCATCTGGAACCCTTCCTACCACGTCCGACTTTTTCGCAAAGGAACCGTCAAATTCGTCGGAACCATTCACGAAGGAACGGTCAGCCAGAATCAACGAGAAACGATTCATGAATCGATCATCCATGTCGAAGACTTGAGAATTGAGCGTATTTTAAACAAACTGAATTCCTATACGAGCATCCAGGCTAAAAATGATTTTGATTCAGGAAAACGTACTTGCATTGCTCGCATCCTTCTTTCTTTTCCGGCCATGCTTTATAAAAATTTTATCTATTACCGGGCTTATCGCGATGGCAAAGAAGGTCTGATCATTTCGATCCTGGAAGGGATTTCGAGAACTGTTCGTCATCTCAAAATCTGGCAGTTACAATATCTCGAAAAATCCAAAAAACATGCGGGCTAATTTTTTGAGTTTTTAAGCATTGATTTCTGATGAATGATCAGATCAATTTTTTTCTGCACTTCCTGCGGCGGCGTCTTTTCTACACCCTGTTCAAAATATTTTGCCATGATCAACTGCTGATTTTCGCCATAATAGAGCCAGATTCCCTGTTTTTTTCCCTCTTCAAACTGGCCCTCTAATGCCAATTTGTGATTAGACTCGTAGATCTGTCTGAAGATTCCATCATTCACGGTTTTGCCTTCTTTATTTTTTTTCTGGGTACACATTTTGTCCCCCACCACTTTTGGAATCCAACTGACATCACCCGCTTCACTGCAAGGCTTATTGACTGCACAACCGGACAAAATGACCGAAATCAAAAAAATCGGAATCAAATGATTTTTCATAAATAATCAACCTTTCCTCAATGCCTTACTGATGAAGTCTTTCTCAACTTTTGGTTTCGGAACTTGAAAGTCAAACCACTCCCGTAAGTCTGCATCCAGTCCGATTCCTAACATAAAATTATAAACAGCCTTTCTGAGGCCGAAACCGAGTTGGTCGTGAGCCGCACCGGTCGGATCATGAAACTCAAGATCGTTTTCTGAAAATGTGACTTCATTGCGTTTGATCTCGATTCCATATTCTTCAGGAGCATGTCCAATCGGAGAATGTGCCGTTGCTGAAAAGCGATGCCAGAAAGCAGAACTCAGGCATCCTTCCTTGAAGAGTTGCCTCACTCGCTCCAAACTGTCGATCGTTTCCTGAACGGTTTGGGTTGGAAATCCATACATTAGATATGCGTGAACAAGAATATTGGATTTTCTAAAATTTCGAGCAACACGAGCGACCTGTTCGACGGTAACGCCCTTTTTCATTTTGGCCAATAACCGGTCAGAGGCAACTTCGAGACCTCCTGAAACCGCAACACAACCTGCATCGCTCATGAGTTCGGTGAGTTCTGCATTGAAACTTTTTTCAAAACGGATATTTCCCCACCAACTGAAACTCAATTTTTGCTCTACCAGATTTTTGGAAAGCTCTTTCAGAATGGCGGGGGGAGCCGCTTCATCAACAAAATGAAAACCACTGGATCCGCTTTCGTTTGCCAGTTTTTTCATCCTTTCGATTGTCATTTGAACCGGTGAAATTTCATACCGTTTAATGTAATCGAGGTGAACATCACAGAAACTACACTGATGCCAATAGCAACCATGAGCCAACATGAGCTTATTCCAGTAAAGATCTGACCAGAATCGATGCATCGGGTTCAGCATCTCCACCATCGACACATAATCCCCCACCCTTAATCCGTCGACGGTGGGATATCCGGTCTGGCTTTGTGGAATATCATGTTCATGCAAATCACTGCAGTACTCCACAGCGGTTGAAATTTTTTCGGATCGAAGAAAAGTCCGAAACAATTGAGCGCGGTTTCTTTTCCCCGTCCAAAACTCCAACAGACATTCTAAAGGCCTTTCACCGTCATCAAGTGTGATCGCATCCACAAAATCAAATATTCTGGAATCTTTCAAAGATCGTAATTCTGTATTCACATACCCTCCACCGAGGGCAATTTTAATTTTAGGTTTCCATGCGCGTGCAATCGATGCCACCTTCAAAGCGCCGAGTACACAGCCTGGAAACGGAACTGTAATCACCAGGACATCTGGATTTGACTCTTTTAACCGATCCAGGGTTACTTCTTTCAAAAGTCGATCCACCAAGGTCGGCATTTGTTCATCGTCTTGAAGTTTTTTAAATAAAGGATCAAAATTCGACTGACTTGCAGCAAGTTTTTCTCCGTAACGCGACAATGTAAATTGCGGATCAATTTCACTTGAGATCAGATCGGCAAGATCATCAATGTACAAACTGGCCAAATGTTTTGCCTGATCCTGAACTCCCATTTGGCCAAAAGCCCAAGTCAGATCGTCTGAGTCCAGGGACTGGAATCTCGGTCCCTCTGGCAACAAAGTGCGATGAGAGATACGATGGGCAATGCTTGGATCTTTTCCTTGTAGATATCGAATGACCAAATCAATCGTTTTTTGATATTCATCAAAGGCTTCAATAAAAAATTCAGCTGTTGGACTTTTTGCCGTAACGATCTCGGAGCGAATTAACTCTAAGCCCTTTGAGGAAAACAGTTTCAACACTAGATCGAGCCCAAGATCGGTTTGAACCGCATTCCAACCTTTGGAACGTAGAAATCCCGTAATAAAAGATGTCGCAGGGTAAGGCGTATTAATCTGCACTATTGGCGGTATGATGGACGAGTTCTTCACAACAACTGATCGGCATCGGGTGCGTTGATCATGAGCGCGTCATTCTCTTGACTGAGTCAAATTTTTATTACTCCTCGGGTGAATTTGATTTAAGATCAAAGAACAGGATGAAAAATTATTTTAAAAACTTGCTCCGTAAATATTATTCATTCTACCTACTGCCAGGGGCCTCTGTCCTTACACTGGATTCCGAAAACCTGTCCGTTCCCTCTTCAGTAGAATCGCCGCCTGACTACATCCTACTGAATGGTGCTGTCCATTATTCGAGTGACGTTCAGGGGCTTCTGGAGCAACTCCACTCCATTTCCAGTCCTAGAACTCGCTTGGTCATCAGCTACTACAACAATCTCTGGAGACCTGCGATCCAACTCGCCACGAGACTGGGCCTTAGAAAAAAACAACCCGATGAAAACTGGATCGCCCCGTCTGACATGTTGAACTTACTGCATCTGTCACAATTTGAATTGATCCATCATGGTCACCGCATTTTAATGCCGGTTCCAATTCCGATTTTGAGTAACTTCATCAATCGATGGATCGCACCCCTTCCTTTTTTCAATTGGTTTTCAGTGGTAAATATTACCATTGCAAAACCCATTTCAAAAACTCTTGAAAAACTGCCAACAGTTTCAGTAGTGGTAGCCGCCAGAAATGAAGCAGGAAATATTCCGGCCCTATTTTCCAGACTTCCTCAAATGGGCGGAGGCACGGAGCTGATCATCATCGAAGGTGGCTCGATCGATGACACTTGGAATGAAATTTTAAAATGGAAATCGACTTATGCAGGTAAATTCGAATGCAAAGTCGCTAAACAGGATGGTAAAGGCAAGGGAGATGCTGTTCGAAAAGGTTTTGCAATGGCCCAAAACGACATCCTCATGATTTTGGATGCCGATTTGACCGTACCACCAGAAGATCTTCCAAAGTTTTATCAAGCGATCGCAAACGGAAAAGGAGACTTTATCAACGGAAGTCGCCTGGTCTACCCGCTCGAAAGTGAGGCAATGCGATTCTTCAACATCATCGGTAACAAATTCTTTGCCCTCGCCTTTTCGTTTCTGCTCGGACAAAGCTTCAAAGATACACTTTGCGGAACTAAAGTTTTGTATCGCAAAGACTACGAAAAGATTGCTAAAAACCGCTCTTATTTTGGTGAATTTGACCCCTTCGGTGATTTTGACCTGCTGTTTGGCGCGGCTCGTACGGGATTAAAAATCATCGAATTACCGATTCGCTATCGTAACAGAACTTACGGCGAAACCAATATCCAACGCTGGAGACACGGAGTGATTCTTCTGAGAATGGTGATCTTCGCGGCCAGAAAGATCAAATTTATTTGATGCGCATGAATACCAATTTCAAACTGAAAATCGCAAAAATTCTCTATCACTTCATTCATGGTTTGCGATGGATCACCGGTCACCAAACCGATCAATTGACTTGTCAAAGATTCGGAATCCATTGGAGTCTCGATTTAAAAGAAGGAATCGATCTTGCCATTTATCTTTTCGGAAGATTTGAAACCGGAACCGCAGCCGCTTTGTCCAAACTCGTGAAACCTGGTTCGATCGTGATTGATATTGGAGCCAACATCGGAGCTCATGCCTTACCCCTTGCCCAACAAGTGGGTGAAAACGGAAAAGTTTACGCCATCGAACCCACTGACTGGGCCTTTGAGAAAATGATTCGCAATCTCGATTTAAACCCGGAACTGAAAAACTCACTTGTTCCGATCAAGGCCTTTTTTTCAGACTTAAAGGGATCACTCCCAAGCCAAACTCACTCAAGCTGGAGACTCGATGATTCCGAAAAACATCCGGTTCATGGTGGTCAACTCAATCATTCTGGAAACGCTGAATACACCAGCCTCGATCAATGGGTGAAAAACACAGGATTAAAAAAAATCGATTTAATCAAGCTGGATGTCGATGGATACGAAGTGAAGGTATTGAAGGGTGGAATGAATACCCTTCGCGAGTTTAAACCAAAAATGATTCTCGAACTCACACTTTATAATCTCGATGAATATGGTGATTCGCTGAAAGAATTACTCGATCTACTCAAAAGCTGCGATTATGACCTGAAAAGTCAGGATGGTCGAAAATCAATACCGATGAAGATAGAAGAATTAAAAAAAATCATTCCTCCGCAAGGAGGAATCAACGCCATGGCCGTAGCCAATTCTTGAAGTATTAGCTTTTAAATTGAAAATCCTTGATTCGATAAACTTCTTTTGCTGCCGGAGCTGCATGATCACTGCTCACCGACTCAAAGAAGACATGCATGGTTTTTGGTCCCAATGCTTCTTTCATCGCTACCAGGTTTTTCGGCTCATTTTCAAATGAGGCAACGACCTCTCCCCACTCTCGAACCATTTCACACACACCAGTCTTGAACACCAAATCATCCATATGGCGCTTCGGTTTCAGGATCAAACGGGTTCGTTCCACTTCTACTGGAAATCCACAGCGGCGAAGATGGTCGACCGTTCCAAATGCCATCAAGGGCACATCTCGACCGGTGAGATAAACAATTTTCGCACCCATTTCGTGAAGCTTTTTCACAAACTCCACCGCACCTTCATGAGGAAGATCATGATGAATGTATGCATTTGAGAAGAATCTTTCCCTCCAGAAAGACTTTGCTTCTTTGAGGTATTTAAAAGACTCCCCCGTTTCAATCGACAATCCTTTTTTCACCCATACGTCTTCAATCGAGTAGCCCATGTCATCGACGGTCAGGTTTGGTAGAATGGAAACCGCAGTTGCCTGAGCCCATTCTCTTAGAATTTCGTAAGAGCGCGGAGAAACATGAAACAGAGTGGAATCGAGATCAAAAATGATCACCGGAAGTTTTTTTTGATCGAGAACTTTTTGAGTACGACCGATCACTTCTTGTAATACTTCTTTGCTGGACTGAGGGTGAAATTCGGTGTTTTTGATCCATTCCTGGCGGATATACATAAGATTGAAATACACCATAAACTTATAAATTTACATAAAAACAAGAATCTGAACATTAACTTAACGCGCCGAGCATATAAAAGGTGTCAGACACCCCGTATTCTTTAAATCATGAAAAGAAATCCGTTGCTTGCATCGCTTTTGATTTTTTTAACCGTGATCACATTAGACCAATGGATCAAACATTGGGTTGGCAGTCTGGATCAGATCGTCACGCTTGGTTTGATTTCACTCAGCCCCGTTTCCAACTCGGGTGTACTTCTAGGAACTTTATCGAATGCTCCACCACTGATTC
>CAZZLF010000004.1:0-21699 GCA_964654965.1 uncultured Bdellovibrio sp. | reverse complement strand
TCTTCCTGGCATTTGCCACAACATCCAGCGAGTCCGCGTACCCTTCGGCTTTAGAGTCACTGGAGAAAATGGGAGTCTCAAATCGCATTGCCAGTTTTGTACTTCCGCTCGGTTATAGTTTTAACTTGGATGGATCGACTTTGTATCTTGCGATTGCATCGGTTTTTGTCGCTCAGGCAGCAGGGGTTGAGCTTTCATTGGGCACTCAACTCACGATGATGTTGACCCTCATGCTGACCACAAAAGGCGTAGCTGCGGTACCACGGGCGTCGATTGTTGTGCTTTCGGGAACATTGGTCGCCTTCAACCTGCCTTTAGAAGGAATTGCCTTAATTCTCGGGGTAGATGAGTTCATGGATATGGCCAGAACCTCGGTTAATTTACTCGGAAATTGTGTGGCAACCACCGTAGTATCCCGTTGGGAAGGGGAAACCTTGTCTCCTGAGTTTCGAGTCTAGGTCTCAAGAATCATAATGGATTATTGCACTTCAATGCAATAAACACGGGCGTGGTAACCACAGCCCCAGTACTTCAATGAAAGGGCTTGCTCACCTGTAGCGCCCATCCATCCAACAATGGCTTTGCCATTTTTTGTTCCCCAGTTATTACAGTTGTAGTCGGGACGAGAGGCTTGGTGGAAGTCAAGATTTCCGGTCCAGACCAGGCTGAACAGGCTTTGATCTATTCTTTTTCCACAAGCGGCTGCGTAAATAGCATTGTTATGCCCATTGATTAAACCTTCGAAACTGTCTGCGACGGCGATCTCTTCGTTTCCTAATTTTTGATAAATCGTTCCAGGAACGTGATACATGTCCGTAAATTTGGTGTCGGTCAATCCGACGAGTGCTGTAAATTTTCCTGAAAGTTTTGCCTGTTTTGCTTCTTTCTGACAGATCTGTTCAAAAACGACGCGTGAATTAGGCTTACTGACGCTGACCAATGCTTTGGAAACAAAGATCTGACTTTTCAATCCTTGAATTGGCGTTGGATTAGGTGTCGGTTCTGGAGTGGGGTTTGGTGTAGGGCTCGGAGTTACGCTTGGATCCGGCGTTGCGGTTGGAGTAGGCGTGGGATAATCAGGATTCTCAGGGCCAGCGGTAATGGGTGCACCTCCTGCTCCACTTTTACCAACAGTGAGATTTAATCCCCCGTTGCATCCGAAAAGAAAAATCAGACCAATCAATCCTGAGCCTTTAACCATCCGTGATAATTTTTCCATACAATGAAATTATCGGTGAAGTCGGTGGGTCAGTTGATGTTTTATTTAGTAAATGTTTAAAAAGTATTTTGAAAATCAGTGATTTACAGAAAAAACCGTCACAGAACCCGACGAAGTCTGACAAATGGAGCAACACAACAACTGCTTTTCGTCAAAAGATTCTTCCCTTGATCCAAAGAGCATGGAATTCGCCGTCGTCCATTTGAAGATTTTGTTGAACTTGGGTGAGGGGGCCAGTTTCTGTGGATGAACCGGCGATCCAGAAACGTTGAGAATAAAGTACGGGGTCCAAGTGTTCATCCGGTTGGTGGATTCCTTTCACTTCGATCGTCATGCGAATGTGGGATGATCCTCCCATGAGGTCGATCAGTCCTTCTGCATCAAGAAGGCGGTCCGCAATCGAAATCGCTTTCAAGAGATGACGAGTAGAGTGGTTTTCGCGGAACTTTTTCAGATGATGTTCGATGCGGTCGTCAATTCGGCGATTTTCCAAGTCGATACCGTGTCGTTTGAAAACATCACGAATGGCTTGATCGTTCAATTGGCTCAAGTAGTTGATCGCAGATTGATCAAGACCAATTTCAAGGTGAATTGAATACAGAAGCAATACTTTGATTCCATCAATAACCGGGATTTCATGATTTCCATCACCGTATTCCGCATTGAGCTTTTGAATTCTTTTTTGGATTTTTTCAGATGTAAGATTCCAGCCGTTGTCGATTTTTGAAATTTTGACGTAGTCCTTCTTTATTTCACCGTGCTGATCGAGTTCGGCTTCATAAGTTAAAAAGGAATTACTAGCAGATCCTTTTGTGCTGTAGCCGGGATTGATGCTGTTGTCTTCACTGTAATCGGATGAGGAGTTTGTGACGAGTTCCTTGACGTAACTCCAAAGATGGCTGAATGAAAGTGAGAAATCAAAGCCATTGCTGATGCCGTAATTTTCGCGTAAAAAGTGCTGTTCACCCCCATCTTCATGACGAATCTGAAGCTTGGAAGATGACCAAAGCTTTTTGTTGCTGAAGACCGAGAGGCGGTTTTGATTATTTTTTTCATCAAATTGATTTTCGATCAAAACACTTTCTTGGTGATGTTCGATTGAGCCGATTTCATGATCTGCCAGAATCTGATGAAGGTCCCGCAGATCGCTGATCGCACGAGTAAGCTCTAATTCTGTTTCTGGATTCGGATTCAAGCGAAGTTGGAAAAACTGAGTGCGTGCATTGCCCTTGTTTTTTCCCCATTTGGATCGAAAAATCGGCATGATTGCATTTTCAATCTTGTTTGTTCCTTTAAGAAAGTAGGGGACGTCCCAGGACAGGACTGGCGTTCTTAGTCCAACTTGCATGCTGATTCCAGGTTGGTTGGCGTTGCCCTCGTCTTCAAAAATCTGAAAAGTGTTTTCATTCAGCCGATGAATATGAATACGTTTCAAAGTGATTTCTTTATTTTTGATGTTTCCGCCCAGGTCAACCACCTGATAAAGGGCGCCCCCTGCTGAAAGGCTTCCTTCCACTGAAAAACTGTCGGTAATCAGCAGCGATTCTCCTGGTTCGATTCCTTCCAGGAATTTTTTTACCGAACTTCGGTAAATTTCTTTTTGGATTTCTAAAGGAAGCTGGGGAAGGTTTTCCTGTAGAACAGGGTCCAATTCCTCTTTGCGTTTCTTAAGAAAAAAATTGATGAAGGCGTTTTTGAATGGATAATGATTCGCTTTTTTAAAACTGAGAATCGGCTTTAAATGTGAAAAGATTCGAGAAATGCTGAGATTCGTGTTGGCGCCAGCCCTCAAGGTAGTCGGCAAATTCGCAGTGCCAATGTTGAATCCTGCATTGATTCTCACTCCAAACTGATCCACAAGATGTAAAAGGTTGTCGACAGCCTGATAATTTCCAGTCATCACTTCTCGAGAAAAAATAAACTCACCATTCGCAAAGGGAAAGCCGGCCAATGAAACCCCTGAGCCCTGCATGAGCGTCGAGGGAGAGGATTGGGTCACAGGAAAACGGTTCAGTTGGTCAACCGCAGCAGAAAGAAGCGTGGTGAAAGTCGAGGATCGGGTGAAAGCCAGAAGTTCTTCCGGGCTGAGTGCAGTCTGTGTTGCAACTTCGTTTTTAAAGTTGAAATCCTGGGCGTGAGTGGGCCTGCCAAGACCCAATAACAGCACTGCAGCGATGGAAAGGAAATGCCTGAACATTTGCCGGGAATGATACCGGAAATGACGCATTTAATAAACTTCTTTTATTTACTAATTTTTGACAGCACCCGCATGGATCAAGGTCTTGATATCCATACGGAAAATGATTTCGACCTTATTGGGGTGAACCAGTTTTTGAACCACTCCCTCACCAAAGGTGGGGTGCTTGATTCGATCGCCGACTCCAAAGCTGACATTTGCAGCGTATTCGCGCATGGGTTTGGTGCTGGCGTTGAGTTGCTTCATCCATTCCAGTTCCAAGGGAACCGTCTTTTCTACTTTGGTTTCACGGGGGGCTCGAGCGACTACGGTTCGGGTACTTCCGGTTGCAGCTGCTCCCGGTTCCTTCACCCCTTTTTTCGGTTTGTAATTGTGCTCGCTCTTACAGGTGCGGCAGATCACGCGAGAAGGTATTCCTGAGATCATCGACATGATGGTGTGTCCGAGATCCATTTTACAGCGGGTGCAATAGCAGACGAGTTCTTTTCCGACAGCCAGACCAGTAGAAGAAGTGTTCATAAGTGTCGTTTCAGTATATCTTAAAAGTAGCCCATGAGCACTGGAAAAGAGCCTGAAAAGCGTTCGACCAAACGCACCCAATTGTTGGAAAAAGCCAAAACTTTGGCTACCACTCCTGGTATTTATTTGATGAAGGCCGGTGCTCAGATCATTTATGTCGGTAAGGCTAAAAGTCTGAGGGCAAGAGTGAGTTCTTATTTCCAGCCGATCGTTCATGAGCACCCTCGGACTGAGCTCATGCTACAAACGGTTGAGGACTTCGACATCATTCATACTGAAACTGAAAACGAAGCGCTCGTCCTCGAATGCACGTTCATCAAAAGACATAAGCCGAAATTCAACGTTCGCCTCAAAGATGACAAGCACTATCCTTATCTGGTGATTTCGACCAAAGACCCTTTTCCCCGCCTAGGATGGACGAGAAAAGTTTCAAGCGAACATGCACGCTATTTCGGGCCATTTCCATCGGGGTATGCCGCACGTACGGTAATGAAGTTGCTCACCGAAACGCTTCGATTGCGCGACTGTTCTGACAATACGTTTTCGCATCGATCTCGCGCGTGCATTCTTCATCAAATGGATCTTTGCAGTGCTCCCTGTGTTGGAAAAATCTCGAAGGAAGATTATGCCTCACTGATCGAGGATGCAATTGCTGTTTTGCAGGGAAAAAGCACGGATTTGATTAAGCAGCTTCAGCTCGACATGCTTCAAGCATCAGAAGAAGAACGATTTGAAGATGCAGCAAGAATTCGAGACGAGATTCAAAGCATCCAGATCGTTTCGCAAACTCAGTCTGTATTTGATCCGGATCAGCGGCCGGATGTCGATGTGTTTGCGTTCGAAAAAAATGATTTGATGGCTCATGGAGTGGTATTGCAGGTTCGGGGCGGAAAATTGATCGTGGTGAAACACTACGATCTTTTTAATTTTGATGCGAGCTTGAGTGATGAAGAGATTGCTTATGATTTGCTCGCTCAGCACGTGATCTTAATGGATGAGCAAAATGAAGTTTTGCATGCCAAAGAGGTGTTGCTCAAATACCCGCCGAAAGATGCGTCTTTACTTGAAAGTGCGCTGAAGGTGAAGATCAAGACCCCAGAGACTGACCTTCAAAAACAACTCGTCAATGTTGCCCACACGAATGCACGATTTGCCCTCGATGGAGCCAAAAAAGAAAGCGCAGGTCACGGCATTACGGCGCTCGAAGAGGTGCAATCCAAGCTGGGTTTGGAGACGCTTCCTCGTAGAATCGAGTGTTTTGATATTTCCAATTTTCAAGGGGATGAAGTCGTTGCCTCTCGAGTGGTCTTCATTGATGGTGCACCTGAAAAGAATCTTTATCGAAAGTACAAGATCAAGACAGTTCGGGGACAAAATGATTTTGCCAGCATGAGAGAGGTCTTCGATCGTCGATTCAGCAAAATGGATCTGGAAACAGGAAATGAAAAACCGGATTTGGTCGTGGTCGACGGGGGTAAAGGACAATTGTCCCAGGCCAAGGCGATCTTTGATGAGCTCGGCATTCAAGGTGTGGATTTGGTGGGGTTGGCCAAGGCCCGCACGGAGCAGAACTTTCGATCAAAAGAAGTGGAAAGTTCGCAGGAGCGGATTTTCATTCCAAACCGGGTGAATCCGATACCGCTTTATCCGAATTCCAAAGCCTATCGGTTATTGACCCATATTCGAGATGAAGCCCATCGCTTCGCCATTACGTTTCACCGGCAACGGCGCGATCAAAAGTCCTTAAGAAACAAGGGGTAACTTCTTTTTGTTCAATTGAAGGTTGTTTTTTGGTTTAGGGCTGTTTAGAAGCAACTCATGAGAACTTTGAGAATGAGCCATTGGATTGCCCTTTCAATGATTGTTTCAGCTTTGGTGCCTGCTTTTGCATTTGCCGAGGCGGACTGTGCCGGTGAAAAGGTTGATTTACTGGTATTGGGGGATTCCCAGACCGGTGGATACTGGTCTTCATCTTATTTCGGGGACTTTTTTCAAAAGTGCATGAGCAAGCACGCTTCGGCGATGAGCTTTGCTGTTTATGCGCGTGGGGGAACACAACCGATCCATTGGGTCAGTAGCGACCGATTAGATCACATTCCAACTGTTTTTAGAGACATGAATCACGCTCGTTCCAACATAGGTAGCGTAGAGGTCCCAGTTTGTAAAAAACGTCTCGATTCGTTGTTCAAGATTCACCAGCCTAGAAAAGTCTTGTTTGTTTTTGGAGACAACTTGGTTTCAGCAACGCCTCAGCAAATTGAAACTCAGTATTTAGATATGGTCCAACTGGTAATAAAAGCCGGTATTTTACCCGAAAACTGTTATTTGTTGCTTCCAACTTATGAAATGCAAGTGGAGAAAGTGAGGCATGTTCCGCAAAAAAATCTTTTCAACACCTTGAAAGTAAACACAGCGGTGAAAGCGGCGATGAGTGGAAAATGTCAGATACTCGATGGTCTGGATGCCATGAAGTCGAGTGTATTACTTGTGGGAGAAGTTTTAAAACGAGTGGGAGTGGAAGGTACTACGGGTTGTTTTGGAGCAGCAGCAGACGACAACATCCACTATTGTGGAGAAGCGGCTCGGGAACTCGCAGAAAAAGCCTGCGATTGGATCCGTTAGGCGAGAAGCAAACGACCGTTTGATCCCAGAAGTTTCTGGATAAGTTTCTTTAAATGGCGCATATGCACAAATTAACAGCCCGCAGTAGATTAAGCAACCCGTAGAGTAACTTTTTTTGGAAAAAAGTTGGACAATGGGTTCGGATCAATCGGTTTTAGATTAGTGCTAGGGCCTGATTAAGATCAGCGATCAAATCTTTTGCATCTTCAATACCGACGCTGATTCGAATCAGATTATCGGTAATGCCGAGTTTTTGGCGGTTTTCCACGGGTACGCTTGCGTGAGTCATGATCGCTGGGTGTTCAATGAGTGATTCCACTCCGCCCAGGCTTTCAGCCAGAGTAAAAAGCTTGGTTTCTTCGAGAATCTTTTTCGATTCTGCCAGTCCCCCCCGAATCGTGAACGAGATCATTCCGCCAAATCCGCTCATTTGTTTTTTGGCTAGCAAGTGCTGCGGGTGGGACTCTAGGCCGGGATAGATCACTTTTTCAACCTTGGGGTGTTGGACCAGAAATTGGGCAATTGCGATCGCATTTTCTTCGTGTTGTTTCATCCGGACATGAAGGGTTTTGAGTCCGCGCATGACGAGAAAACAATCTTGAGGTGCAGGAACTGCTCCCACCGCGTTTTGAAGGTACTTTAATTCTTCATACAGTTTCGAATCGTTCATGATCAAAACGCCACCGACGACGTCACTATGTCCATTCATGTATTTGGTGATGGAGTGCATGACTAAATCAGCACCAAGATCAAGCGGACGCTGAAAGTAAGGACTCATGAACGTATTGTCGACCACACTGAGAATTTTTTTGGAACGAGCCAATTGAGAGAGTGCTGCAATGTCAAAGATTTTCAACATCGGATTGGTGGGGCTCTCAATCCAAAGTAACTTCGTATTGGGGCGAATCGCTTTTTCAACTGCGGAAAGATCGCTGAGATCCATGAACGTAAATTGAAGGTTGAATCGGGTCAGTACTTTATCAAAAAGTCGAAATGTTCCGCCATAAACATCATCACTACAAATGACATGATCGCCTGACTTAAGTGTGTGCATCAGGGTGTCGATCGTAGCCAGTCCAGAGGCGAATGCGAGTGCGTGTTTGCCGTTTTCAAGAGCCGCGACACATTCCTGATAAGCAGTCCGGGTTGGATTGTCCGTGCGCGAATATTCGTAACCCGTGTGAGCACCCGGTGATTTTTGGGCATAAGTGCTGGTTTGATAAATTGGGGTCATGACTGCGCCAGTAATTGGGTCGGGAGCTTGTCCTGCGTGAATGGCTTTGGTTCCGAATCCAAAAGATTTTGATTCATGAGTTTTCATCGTTTTTTCATCTCCATGGCTGCGGCTAGTGCTGAAAGTTTGGCGATATTTCCATAAACCGCTTCGAGTGTGGGAAAGTCTTCAGGTATTTTTGCATTTTTTCTGGCAGAAAGGCTGTCGCTGAGGTCTTTGAAGCAAAGCTTGCGAAAAAACATGCCTTGAGAATTGAGGTTTTCCATGTCACTTCGCTCAGAGTTGGCGCGAATGAATCCGCCGATGAGTTCTTCACCCATCATGTAGATCACCGGTTCTGCAGAAAAATTATCGGTGGTAACGATGGTGGGAATCCCTTCTTGGATGATCACTTGTTCGATTGCGCTTTTTCCTTTTCCGACGCTCATCTTATTTTTGGTTCTGCGGTTCATGTTACGAAGTTCATCGATCGACTCGATGACCATGATGCCCATGCCATAGGTTCCAGAATCATTTTTGATGAAGAGGGCAGGTTTGCGTTCAATTCCAAGTTCTAGATGTTTTTTTTGAAGTTCAGCAAGCATTTTTTCAGCAACGGCGATCACGCGATCCACGCCGATATTTTCGTTGAAGTTAACTTGGGGAACCGCTTCACTCGCAATGGTGATCGCCCAAGGATCGATTCCAAGCAAGCGTGCGAATTCTTCTGCTAATTGATTATAGTAGGCAAAGTGGGTGCTTTTTTTTCTGCTATGCCACCCCATTTGAAACGGGGGAAGAATCGGCTGACTCACACCTTCGAGACATTCAGGATAACCTTGTGAAAAATCGTTGTTGAGTATGATCCAATCCGGAACAAAGCCCGTGGTGGTCTCGAGCAAGCTTCCATTTTTTTTGATCGTGGCTTGAACGATTTTCTTTTCACTATGGGATCTTAGTTCCATCACGTTAGGCGAACCGTTGCAGTTAGGATCATAGCGGCCGAAGGCGGTTTCAAAGCCGGCTTCTTCAAGGATGCTTTTCAGGTAATAAAGATTCTCGAGATAAAATTTATTCTCGGTGTGACTTTCAGGAATGATGAGAATTTTTTCTGGAACCGAAATGCCGTGTTTTTTGGCCAATTTTTCAATCTGTTGTCGAAACAAGGGAGGGGATGCCTCCAGGTCATATTCGCAAATATTATTGAAACCGGCGGGAAAAAGATTGCAGTCAACCGGAGCGATTTTTCCGCCAGAGTCTCGAAGATCTACCGAGCAGTAAAAAGAGGCAGGGTATTCACTGAACTTTTTTTCGAACCATTGTTTGATTTCGTTCCGCTTCTGAAAAAACACAGAGGCGAATTGATGTTTGAAGTTTGGACTCATCGACAACCCCAGGTGGCGGTCAATCCTTTGGTTTCAGACAATTCTTTTTTCAGCCGTTCACGGGTGAAGGAATCGGTTTTTGCTTTTTCGATCGAAGTTTCAAATTGGCGAAAAAGATCGCACCAGACTTGAGATGCATCCTTGGCGGGTTCAGAGCGTGCAACGGCAGCTGCTTCTTTGAAGCAAAGGTTTTTTTGCTGACTCTGGTTGAAGAAGTCTTCACCGGATCGGGGCTGGCGGGCAAGGCAGGCGCGTGATCTCACTTTCAGTTCCACATCGGAATAGAGTTCATGTGATTTTCCAGCATCAAGACTGCGTCTTGCTTCGAGATGTTTTCCCAGTTGGCTCAAGGCTTCTGCTTTGTATAGAAGTGCTTTGGCTTGGTTTGGTGAATCCGGGCCTGATTTCAGAATTTCCTCGGCAATGACTTTTGCATTGAGAGGATGATTGAGTTGAAATTCAGCACTTGCTCGTAAGAATTGAATGGTGACATAGGTTGCACCTTTGGGATGCAGATGCAGTGCCTCGGTTCCCAGAGTGGAAGTTTCTTTCGGCTGTTGAAGCTGAAGATGGATATTCATCAGATCAGAATAAGCATCGAGGATTTTTTCAAAGCTGGGATAAGTTCTCATCAGTTTTCGGTAGTGCTCGATTGCTAAAGGAAATTGATGGTTTTGAGAAGCCTTCCGTGCTTCTTGAAAAAGAAATTCGGCACTTTCCGAGGAGCGGGGTCCCGGATGAGGTTCGTTTGCATGACTGGAAAAAGAGGTCCAAGAAAGTCCAATCATGAGAAATGTCGTGGCAATCAATCGTTGCATAGAATACTTTGAACTTTATCATGATGAAGCAGTCACGGGTAATCATTTTCAGCACCGTCTGGCCCGAACCAGACTCCTCTGCTGCCGGAGTGCGGCAAATGCACTGGATCCATCTTTTTCTGGGAATGGGATATTCAGTCACACTGGTTTCTCCCTCAAATTTGAAAAGTGAAAATGAATGGGGAATGGTGAATCTTCCGCAAGGCGTGGAAATGCTGCAACTTCCTCTGAATCGTGAATCGATTCAAGATGAATTGAAAAAAATTTCACCTGAAATTGTCATGTTTGACCGGTTTTTTCTTGAAGAACAGTACGGCCCTCATGTGTATAGTGCTTGCCCCGATGCGCTGATTCTGATGGAAACGCAGGATCTGCATTTTGTCAGACGAGCGAGGGAAGGGTTGAAAGAAAATTATCTGGCGACGGATCAACTTTCCTCGGATTTTTACCATACTGAATCAGCCCTCCGTGAAACCGGCTCTATTCTGAGGGTGGATTACAGTTATGTCGTTTCATCTTTTGAAGAGGAATTGCTTCGCAATCAATTTCAAATTCCTCAATCAAAAGTGAAATGGCTTCCTTTTTTCTACGATCAACCTGTTGAACCAAAAGAAAATCTGCTTTCGTTTCAGCAGCGAAAAGATTTCTGTTGGATTGGTAATTTTTTGCATCAACCCAATCTGGATGGAATCCGCTGGTTTCATCGAGAAATTTGGCCGTTGATTCGAAAGCAGTTGCCGAATGCCAAGATCCGCATTTTTGGTGCTTATCCTCCCAAAGAAATCATGCAGCTCAGTGACGCATCCCAAGGGTTCGAAGTTTTGGGAAATGCGAATTCCTTAAAAGAAGTTTTCCAGAGTGCAAGGGTCAACGTAGCGCCACTGCGTTTTGGTGCGGGAGTGAAAGGAAAAATCATCGAAGGATTCCGGTTTGGTCTTCCTTGCGTGACGACGCGAGTGGGGGTGGAGGGTTTGTTCGGACAGTTTCCAGGTTATGAATCGAATACGCCGATTGATTTTGCAAATGCTTGCGTGAAATTGCATGAGTCCGAGCAAGAATGGAAAAAGTATTCCTTGATGGCGCAAGAAAAAATGCTCGATGTCTGTTCTGCAAGTTTGAGAGTCCCTGAAACGCAGAGGCAGATCAGTGAAATGGTTTTGAAAAAAAAATCAGGACAGCTTCCTGATTGGTTTTCAAAAATCTTACGCTATGAAGGAAATCAGTCCCGCTACTATTTTGGAAAATGGATAGAAGAAAAAGAAAAAGCTCAGTCGAAGTAATAGAAGTAGAGCGATTCAGGAATCAATTCTTTTTCGGATGCAGGATTTCGATCCGAGCGAATGATGGATTCTGAGTAGATGCCGATCGCAAAAATCAGAGCCACCAGTGTGCCTAATATGAAAAACAGCATTTTTTCACTTCGAGTCACCATTCTACCGAACTTATCGGTAGTTGACTAAATAACTTTAGATTTTACTTTTACCGAGTAAATGGGAAGGCCGTCTTTGATGAAGAGGCGTTCAAAGAGGGTGACTTCGGGAATTTGAAGGGACCGTGGATTCGGATGGTTCTCATGGAGATTCCGAGTGCATTCTAGAATTTCAAAAGTATCTTGAAGTTCTGCAAGATTGCCGAGAATGAAGTCGAAGTATTCTTCGTGATCTGTCTTGAGGTGAAAGTATCCGCGTTGGGATAAAAGGGGAGCGACCGATTTCAGCCAGGTTGTATTGGCTGTACGGTTCTTTTTTTGAGCTTTCTTTGGCCAAGGGTCGGGAAAAAACATGTGCAAGTAATCAATTTCCCCAGGCGCAAACATATACTGCAACCTCTCAGCGTTGGCACGAAACGCGAGTAGGTTTTCGAGTTTGAATTTCGCGATTTTTTCCGCGAATTTGTAGACCATTTTAAACTTCCAGTCGATTCCGATAAAGCGATGACCGGGGTTTTGTTTGGCCCATTCCACGCTGACGTGGCCGGCATTACAACCGACTTCCACATGAAGGAAATCGTGTAATTGAGCTTTGGCTTTAAAGCTTTGCCGCCACTTTCCACGATTTTCTTCGGTCTTGCCATCAGCAAAGGCAAGGCCCTGCATTTCCGGTGGAAGCTGATTCAGCTTTTCCCAGTAAATGTTGAACGAACGTCCATATTGGAAATCAGGTTTCGAAACAGAGCGAGACATCAGGGTTCAGATCTTTAGCCCGAATGAGCGCACTTGTCGATAGGGTATCACCTAGCAAAGGGGGGTATGGCTTTCCGGTAAGGGAATGACTCCACACACCCCTTTACGAGGTGTGCGTATCATTGGGTCGTCATGACCCAAACCTTGTTAAATTGCCCGCCCTGTTTCGATTAACCGAGTAGTTTCAGAGCTAATTGAGGAATCTGATTGGCTTGGCCGAGAACAGACACGCCCGCTTGTGTGAGAATGTTGTTCTTGGTCAATTCAGAAGTCTCTTGTGCCATGTCAGTGTCTTTGATTCGAGAACGTGCGGCTTCGAGGTTCTCACGATAAACATTGATATTGTTGACCGTGGACTGAAGGCGGTTTTGGATCGCACCCAGATCTGAACGGTTGGCATTGAGACGCGAAATCGCATTGTCGAGTTTGCTCAGATTCTTTTGTGCGCTAGCCTTGTTTTGAGTGTTGACGTCTTCAATTCCTAGGGACGAAACGGTCACATTTTGTTCACCTGGATTGAATTGGAGGCGATCTTGTTGAGCATTGTTGTTGATTCCAACTTGAATCTCGAGCATATCTGCCGAACCGTTTAACAGTTTGGTGCCGTTGAATTCAGTGTTGTTGGCAATGCGGTCTGTTTCAAGTTTGAGTGCAGAAATTTCTTTATTGATGAAACCGCGCTCTTCATCACCGATGGTGTCAGAAGCGGCTTGGATGGAAAGTTCTCTCATTCGAACCAAGATGTTTGAAATTTCGTTGGTTCCGCCTTCGGCAACTTGGATCATCGAGATCCCGTCCTGGGCGTTTCTGCCGGCTTGGGCGAGAGAGCGAGTGTTGGCGCGGATGTGATCCGAAATCGCCAGACCAGCGGCATCGTCACCGGCACGATTAATTCGATAACCGGATGACAATCGTTCTAATGATTGTTCTTGAGCTTGTTTGTTGATTCCCAAGCTTCGCTGAGCGGCGAGAGCCTGGAGGTTTGTATTGATACGCAATCCCATGTTTTAGTCTCCTTCATTCATGGTTCTATTCCTCCTTGAGTTTAAATTTCCATGTCCGGCAAAATCCGATTCACCCGACGTATTCCTTTCGCTGAAACAAGGTTTTGACTTGAGAAAAAAATGCCCAAAACTGTAAAAATAATACACAACTAAAATTATCAACATATCGAAATGATTGAAAAACCCTGTGATCTTGACCAGATCGGCCAGGTGTCAACGATTTGTTGCTAGTTAAATTCAATACGTGTAAATATTCGACACCATGTTTTTTTCCATGTTGTTTTCAGTTTTTTGTCTTCAAAGTGCCCTGGCTTCGCCTCTCATTGGCTTCGCAACACCAGAACCAGAAAATCGCTACCAAATCCTGAATATCAAGGGTGAGAAAATTTTTTCTGCCACTGCTGATGCGGTGAAGAGAGTTGAATTGAGAGATGGATTGGCCATTGTCCAGGGATTAGCGAATAACGTCTCTCTCATTAAAGAAGACGGCACCCGGGTGATTGAAAATGTTTATGGTTCAGAAATTCTGGTCTCAAAACACCTGATTGCCATTTATCTTAAGAACGGAAACGGTGCGGTTTTTACTCTGGAGGGAAAGCAGCTTTATCCTCGAGCGGGTGAGTCTAGACGTCCAGTGAAGGAAATCAAAATTGCCAACCGTCGTTTCATGGTCAGGGATCTGTTTACGGATACTCTTCAGATCTTTGATGATTCTGGAAATGAAGTGGCTTCCTATCGCGGAATACAAAAGGCGCGCATCTCTGATGGTTTTATTTCGCTCACCTCCGTGCTCGGAAGCGAAATGCTTTTGGGCGAATCAACAGATCAGATTCTTTCCACAGAACCGGTAATGAAAAATCTTCAATTATCGGATGAGTTTGCAGCATATTTTGATGCTTATGGCAATTTCAGGTTGTTCTCCCGTCAATTTGGAGAATTTCCTCTGCAGAATAATGTAACTGGTTTTGAACTGACTAATTATTTTGCGATTGTTCATTCATCGTTGGGAATCACCGTTTATGGAAAAAAGGCGGAAGAGCTGGAGTTCCTCAATTCCATGACTTCTTCCCTGGTTACATCTCACGCCATTTTGGCTTACAGGGCGATCACCGGCGCTGTTTATGTGAAGAATATGACCACGGGTGAGGCTATGGTGGTGAATACTGCTGATTCATTTCAAGTCAGCGATGATTTATTATTGACCAAGAATAGTAACGCTGACATTCGGATTTACTCACTTCAGCCTGGAAAAGTTGGACAATTGCTGTTTTCGACGATGAATTCATTGTTTTATCAAAGCGAATTGGGCAATGGAGTCGTATCCATCCAGGGGCAATATCTGAATTCCAGATTTTACGACACCACGATCTATGGGATCGGTGAGCAAGGAATTCGGCTGACTTTGGTTGACGACCTTCGAGCCAACAGGGTAAATCTTTCGGTAAATCGTGAAGAATGGAACTGGCAATGACTGCAGATGAACTGAAAATTCGAATTCAAAAATTACATCCAGAAACCCAAGTACAGGTGACGGATCTGACGGGAACCATGGATCACTGGCAAGTGGTCGTGGTCAGCCCTGTGTTTGAAGGTAAGCTTTCCTTCGAGCGCCAGAAGATGATCATGTCCTTGTTGAAAGAAGAAATCGCATCGAACGAAGTTCATGCGCTCACGATGAAAACTTATTCGCCTTCCCAATATCAGGCGATGCAAAACAATTAAGGAGAATAAAAAATGTCACACCCGTTGATTCCAGAAGTTAAAAAAATGATCGATTCCAACCCAGTCATGGTTTTCATGAAGGGAACCGCTGATTTTCCAATGTGCGGATTTTCAGCAAAAGCAGTGTCAGTATTGAAAGCTGCAGGAGCGGAAAAGATCTGTTCGTTTGATCTTCTTTCCGATGATGACATGTGGACCGCGCTTGAAGAATTGACGGAATGGCCAACTTCACCCCAAGTGTTCATCAAGGGGCAATTCATCGGCGGTTGCGATATCGTGACCGAGATGTATGAGAATGGTGAGCTTCAGGAAATTCTGAAAGCTTAATTCTCTTACTTCAAATATTTCTTTTCAAAAATGAATGTTCCGAAGGGCAGGCATGAAAACAGCCAGCTCATGCGGAGCTTTTTGCTGTCCCAATTCTGCTTTTCAGCAATCATTGCCGCGAGAAGAACGTAGGCAATGAAAAGTCCTCCGTGGGCACGTCCCAGATGCTTGACCCATTCCGGGTTGCCGAGAACATATTTGATGGGCATCGCAACGAAGAGAAGCATGATTAGGGAAAGGCCTTCCAGGCGTCCAAGATAAAGAAATGATTTCATCATACGGGTTTGATCATTAACCCGTATTCGTTAGGATTTCCAGTGGGAATCGAGCGGCAGGATCTGCCGAATCTGATTCACATTGAGCAAGAGCATGGCCATCCGGTCGACTCCGATGGCGATTCCGCAAGTGGGAGGCATTTTTTCGATCGCTGATAGCAGTTCTTCATCAATCGGAGAAGTAGGGTAAGAATCACCATAGGTTTTCTTTCTGATTTCCTGATCTTTCAGAAAGTTTTGCCTTTGGATGTTCGGATCCCTCAATTCATCAAAGGCATTACCCAGTTCGAGTCTTCCGGCGTAAATTTCAAAACGATTAGCCCACTCGAATCCACGATCATCTTTCACGCGATTGCAAAGTGAAGATTGACTGACTGGATAATGAGTCACAAAACAAGGTCGATCGGTTGGAAGGGCTGGCTCTAACAGATTCAACCAAACCTTAAAATAAAGATCATCCCAGGGTTCATCAGAAGATGCGGGAATTCCGTTTTTTTGACAAACCATGCTTAGTTCTTGCGAGCCGGAGTCACGCAGATCAATTCCAGCGAATTTTAGGAATAGATCATTCACAGTGAAGCGGGGCCATGGGGCATTCACTTTAAAATGGGATACGACTCCATAAGTGTCTTGGATCTTTTGAGAGAGAAATTGAAAAAGATTTTCGACCCGTTCTTGAAGTTTTTCGAGAGTGATCTTCGTTTCGTAAAATTCAAGCATGGTGAATTCAGGTGAGTGTTCCGGAGAACGGGGCTCATCCCGGAATGAAGAACAGATTTGAAAAATGCGAGGCATTCCCTTGGCGAGAAGTTTCTTCATCGCAAATTCCGGAGAGGTCGGAAGAAAAATTCCTGGAGCGACTTCGATCGGGCGAATGTGCGGTTCCATGCCTGGGCTTTTCACCAAAAGAGGAGTTCTGGTTTCCTCATAGTTCAAAGACCAAAAAAATTCGCGAATCCAACGCTCCATGGCAATCCGTTTTTGCCAATCGGGGTGAACAGGGTGCTCATTCATGTGAGTATAGGATGCACTAAAATGATCGAGTGCGAAAGTGTCGAGAGCAGAGAATTTGATCTGGGCTTATGGTAAACTTTGAGCATCCCATGGCGTTTCGTAACTGGTTAAATCGATTTCGGGCATCCGATCTTCAAGCCAAAGTCATTTTGATTTTGATCGGGGTTATTTTTCCTCTCTCCATCTTCATCGGTTTGGCACAATCCAAAGTGATGGAACCAGTATTGAGTGAAGAGGTTCGTCAGGTGGGGCTTTCTTTTTCTCAAAACCTTTCGAATCAGATTCAGTCTCAACGTCTTTTGTCCAAGTCCAATCCAGCGGTACTTATCGATGATTTGATTCAGCGAATGATGTACACCCAACCCAGTATTCTGAGAGTGGACGTCATCGCGCCCAAGGCGGGATCTTCAGAGCTTTCTGTTCTAGCATCGAGTGTGGAAGAGGAAGATGGTCCGACACCGATCCTCACTGGATTGAAAAGTCAGGTGGAAGCCGCGGTGGAAATGGAAGAAGGGATTCCGGTTTGGAGTATTTATTATCCCGTAGGTTTGAAGGGCGAACAGGCGAATATCCACGTTCTTGCGTCCTTAAAATTTGCCAATTCCATCACCGGTCTGTTTTTGAGAATCAATATTCTGGGTGCCTTGGCGAGTACGATTCTTTTGATTTTAATTCTGAACTTCTTTCTTCGCCGGGCAATCGAAAATGAAAAACAGCTCAAGGTTGCCCAGATGAGCAATGAAGTTCTTTCTGAAAAACTTCAAGAAATTCAGCAAGAATTGATTCAAAAAGAAAAGCTCGCTGTCATGGGGCAATTGACCGCGAGTTTTGCTCACGAAATCGGAACTCCCTTGAACGCCGTAGGTGGGCACATCCAATTATTGAACATGGATCTCGGGCAACATCATTCCGAACGGATCGGGATCATTTCAAGTCAGTTGAAAAAAATCGAAGAGATTGTGAAGGGATTCTTGCTGACGACGAAAAAACCGATCGTGCAGCAGAAAATTCGGATCACTGCGCGGGAATTGATTGAGAGAATCGTGGTTTTGGTGATGCCAACCCTTCAGCGTCACCAGATTTCCTTTGGTCAGGAATTCAAAGCAGAAAATGACGTGGTAGAAGTCGTGCCTTTGGAAATCGAACAGGTTTTATTGAATCTGGTGAATAATGCGATCGACAGCATGAAAGAAAAAAGTGGCGATGATCGTACCATGAATGCGTTGTGGATTCGCACCTATAATCAGCCGGGTCAGGTCGTGATTGAAATTCAGGATTCAGGAACAGGAATTTCTGCAGAAAACATGAAACAGATATTTAAACCTTTTTTTACGACCAAAAGCAGCGGTGAAGGCCACGGATTGGGATTATCGATTTGCCAGCAGATTGTTCGTGCTTATGGTGGAGAAATTGCTGTGGAATCCAAATTAAATCGGGGAACTCGGATGAAAGTTCAAATTCCTTCAGGAGCAAAATCATGAAAATTTTAGTCGTCGACGATGATTGGGTAAATTTGAACATGTTGAAGGAATTTCTCGAGAAAAACCATTTCCGTGTATTTCTCGCCCAAAATGCTGAAGAGGCCCTTCAACAAGTCCGAGAAAATCATATTCCTTTGGTATTGAGTGATATTCGGATGGAAGAGTCCGACGGACTATCGTTATTGGGTGAGCTTAAAGAACGTTATCCTAAAATCGTGATGATCATGATGACCGGATTCGGAAGCATGGAAGGTGCGATCGAGGCGATCCAAAAAGGTGCCTTTGATTACATCAGCAAGCCATTTGATCTCGAGAAGTTGTTAACACTGGTGAACAAGGCGATGAAGCATGTTCAGAGTCTTGGTCAAGAAACCGAACCTGAAAATGCGCCGATGGATGAAGCTCCTAAAATGTTGATCGGTAGTTCTCCGAAAATGGTCGAAGTCTACCGAACGGTTGCACGCGCAACTATTTCAGGAAGTACGGTCTTGATTCATGGAGAAAGCGGTACCGGAAAAGAACTCGTAGCCCGGGCGATTCATAGCAATAGTGATCGTAAGGCCAAAAAATTTGTAGCTGTTAACTGTGGTGCCCTGACTGAAACCCTGCTCGAAAGTGAGTTGTTTGGACATGTGAAGGGGGCCTTTACCGGAGCCCAATCCGATAAGAAGGGGCTGATTGAAGAAGCCAATGGTGGAACCCTTTTTCTAGATGAAATCGGGGATGTTTCAACCGGACTACAGGTCAAGCTTTTGCGTGTGTTGCAAGAGAGTGAGATCAAGCCCGTAGGCTCCAGCTCCAACATCAAGGTTAATGTTCGCATCATTGCAGCCACCCACCGTAATCTTGCAGAGATGGTGGAGGCCGGTAAATTCAGGGAAGATCTTTTTTATCGCTTGAAGGTGATGGAGATTTCGATTCCTCCGCTGCGCGAACGGCGAGAAGATATTTCTGAGCTGGCGAATGTGTTTTTAAAAAAATGCTCTCAGCGCTTGAAAAAGAAAATCACGGAAATCTCCAAAGAGGCGATCCAGACCCTTTTGAATTATTCTTGGCCCGGAAACGTCCGCGAGCTTGAGCATCAGATTGAGCGCGCAGTGGCGATGACTTCATCCTCGATCTTGACTCCGGATGATTTTCATTTTCAAACTTCAGCTTCTTTCGATTCCAAAAACGGTGGTGCTCTGACGGGAGACTCCCGCTCCCTCGAAGAAATAGAAAAGGCGCATATCCTCTTGGTATTGAAACAGGTGGATTATAATAAATCCAAAGCCAGTGAAGTATTGGGCATTGACCGGGCGACGCTCTATCGTAAAGCCCAGAAGTATGGGATCATTTTAAAAAATGAATAATGTAGTCGAATCCCGCACCCAAGCTGCTGTACTAGTATTGATCCGTAAAACTTTAGAAGGTTCATTTGTGTTGTTGATCGAACGTTCGAACACAGTGAAAACCCATAAAGGACAAGTTGCGTTTCCTGGTGGTGGAATGGAAGAACAGGATCAGCAAAATCCGGTCCTCACTGCGATTCGGGAATGTGAAGAGGAAGTGGGAATTTCTTCGGATTGGGTGAATCCTTGGAAGGTAATGCCACCGCTTCCGACTTTGACCAGCGGGTTTTATGTGGTTCCCGTACTTGCTGTATTGGAAAGTTCCGAGGCTCCCGAGTTAAAATTGGATCTTGAAGAAGTCGCCCATGCCGAATGGGTGTCGGTTCAGGATTTGCGTAAGTCGCGTCGTATGGAAAATGACTTTCCTGTATTTGATTGGATCGGAAAAGATGATCGAGTTCGTAAAGTCTGGGGCCTGACCGCGATCATTTTTGATCTTGTTTTTCATAGCGATGCCGAATCGCTATGATACACTCAGTTCATGAGAAAGTTTCTTCATTCAATTGTAATTTTGCTGGCGTTCATCGGAATGCATTCTTCCCAGGGGGGAGAATTATGGAAGGGAAAAACCGAAGTTTCTCCTTATGAGTTTGGTCTATTGTCCGGAATGGGACTTTATGGAACCGAAACTTCGTGGAGTTTTCTCGCTACTGCTGCTTACCTCATCAAGCCTGAAGGTCTAGTGGATGAAGTCGATGAGCGGATGTGGGCTGAACTGGAAATCGGACCTTCATTTTATTCCGGATCCATTGGTACCGGTCTTCAGTATAGCTCTCATCTGCGTTGGGATTTTACCTATAACGAGCATTGGACAGCCTATGCTTTGGGTGGGTTGAGTGGATTCGTTCTTCCTTCTGGTTTTGGAGGCAAATTTACCATTCATCCTCGTTTTGGGGTCGGGATCGAATATCAAACCAAGACTGCCTTGATGTTCCGTGGTGAAGTGAGTGCGGAATTGATGGGATTAGGAATCGCGCTCAATTTCTGATTCATGGAACTGATTCCTTTTTCTCCCGAATCACTGTTGGTTGAAGCAAGATTGGAAGCAAAGTCTTCCGGTTATCAACTGACCTTTGAGCTCAGCGGTGAAAAAATGAATCAGGTCATTCTTGCTGAAACTTCGGCAACTCCGTCACGAAAAAATGAATTGTGGAAGCAAACCTGTTTTGAGTGTTTTTTTGCAATGGGGAGTGGTGACGGATATTTTGAATTCAACGGAAGTCCTTCCGGGGATTGGGCACTTTACTCATTTGATTCTTATCGTTCAGGAATGAAAGAGGTCTCGCTTAGTTTGGGACAGTTTCCATCAATAGAAAAACTGGAACACACGGGTGACCGAATCATTTGTGTTTGGAATATTCCCCAGTTTAGCGAAGAATTTTTTGCGCGTGCTGGGGTTACTGCGGTTTTGATGCTGAAAGAGCAGGGTGCGCCCAAACCCACGTACTGGGCATTACGGCATTCGGGGCAACAACCCGATTTTCATTTGAAAGAAAGTTTTGTTCACCGCTTATTTTAGAAGTGAGAGAAGGGATTAAAGATGGGACAGAAGTTCGGCGGAAAATCAGGAGTTTCCTTTGGTATTGATCGTCTCATCAGTGAGCCAGAATTCCACAAGCAATTACAGGGCAAACGAGTGGGCTTGGTTGCGCATCCCGCTTCTGTGACTGAAGATCTCACCCATTCGATTGATGCCCTTCAGGCGATTCCAGGGTTAAAACTGACCTGCGCGTTTGGTCCTCAGCATGGAATGAAGGGCGACAAACAGTACAATATGATCGAGACCGAAGACGAGATCGATCCTGTTCGTAAGATTCCGATCTATAGTCTTTATGGAAAAGTCCGTCGACCAACGGCTGAAATGCTTTCGCATTGTGATGGTGTATTGATTGATCTGCAGGATGCGGGTTGCCGCATTTACACTTATCTCACGACTTTGTTTTACATAATGGAAGAGTGTGCAAAGCTCGGAAAGTTTGTCTGGGTACTGGATCGTCCGAATCCTGCAGGACGTGCGGTAGAGGGAAGCATTCTTCGGTCTGGAAATGAAAGTTTTGTAGGAATGGGTCCAGTGATCATGCGCCATGGAATGACTCTGGGAGAAATGGCGAAATGGATCCGTGATTTTTATCGGATGGATCTCGATCTTCGGGTGATGGAAATGCGAGGATACGACATTCGTAGGGCTCCAGGCTATGGTTGGCCGTTGGAGCAGAGAGCTTGGGTCAATCCGAGCCCGAATTTGCCGACATTGTCAGGGGTTCGTTGTTATTCCGGAACGGTGATGCTCGAAGGTACACATCTTTCAGAAGGACGTGGAACCACTCGAC
>CAZZLF010000003.1:0-26314 GCA_964654965.1 uncultured Bdellovibrio sp. | reverse complement strand
GTTTCACCTGGGGGCCAACTCCAAAATGGTCTTGAGTCAATTCAATGTAGAGCAAGGGTCCAGTAAAGAAAATGGAGTTTTGGATCTTCGATTCGGAAGGACGCGTGCTTTGATTCAAAATAAAGGAAGTGTCACGAAGGATGTGAAAATACGTGCGCGTGGCGCCACCATGGGGGTGAGAGGCACCGAGATTTTTATCGATCTTCCCAAAGATTTGAGCAAACCTGCGCAGTTTTTCACACTGGAAGGTCTGGCCAAGATCGACTTGACCCAAGGACCATCCGTCAATGTGAAACAAAACCAAGGCTATGATGGTTCACAGTCCGGGGTATCGAATGAAATGAAGTTGGAGCCATCCAAGAAAAATATTGCCGAAGTCAGTAACGGGGTGAAGCAAGAGGGACTGCATGCTTCAGAGATTCGCACTCCTACTGAAGTAAAAAAAATGAACGGGGAATTCATCCGCCAGCCTTCCATGAATGTTCCCTTTCCTAGATTTGATCCGATTCAGGATGCGCATGCGTTACTGAAAATCAGTACAAGCTATTGCAATCCACTGGGAACCAATCCCTGTCATTGATCCTGCTCGTTGCAAATGAAAGAACAGGATGGCACAATCTGTTTATGCGAAATTTAATACGGTTTTTCGTCATTGGATTCCTTTGTTCCTGTTCCAATGTAGGAATTCGAAATTCCGCTTTGAGTGATGTACCGGGTAAGGCCTTTCAATCTACTGATCCGAATCAAATTACCATCGCTGTAGTTGGAATCAACGACTTTCATGGTTCCATTCTTCCTCGTGAAAAAAAAATCGCTTCTCCTCAGGGTGAAATGAAAATCAAAAGCGGAGGGGCCCCTGCTTTTTCTTCCATGCTCGCGATTTTGAATCATGAAATGAATGGCAATGTCATCATCGTCGATGCAGGCGATGAATGGCAGGGAACTCTTGAAAGTAACCTCGTCAAAGGAAAATCAGTCGTGAATTACTTCAACCGAATTGGTGTGAAGGTGGCGGCAATCGGCAATCATGAATTTGATTTCAATCTGAGTGAGATGACTGGAAGATTTACCGAAGCCAAATATCCATACATTTCGGCAAATATTTTTGAAAAGAAAACAGGAAAGCATCCGAAATGGAAAAACTATTTTCCAAGTCGATTGATCAACGTCAATGGAATTAAAATCGGGGTGATTGGACTTTCAACGATCAATACTCCGTCAACAACCCGTTATGAATATGTTCAGCATCTTGAGTTTCGTGAACCTGCACCCATTGTTCAAGTAGAAGCCAATGCCCTTCGAAAACAAGGCGCGAATGCGGTTCTGGTCACCGCTCATGCTGGTACCTTTTGTGATCGTCGTGGTCTTTATGATTGGCAGCTCCTGAGTCGTGAGCAGGAACAGGGAAGTTGTGCCCTCGATGAAATCAGTAAATTGGCAAAAGATGTGGGACCGCAGACTTTGGATGGAATTGTATCCGGCCATACCCATCAAGTCATTCATCATTGGATCAACGGAATTCCAACCGTTCAAGACGAAGCTTACAATCAGCATTTCAACATCATTTATCTCACCTTCGATCGCCGATCTGGAAAACTGATTCCGGAATTGACTCGAATCGAGGGATTGGTCCCAATTTGTGAAAAGATGTTTGAAGGTTTGAATCATTGTGATGTTCGTCGATTACGTGCGAATGAGTCTCCCGCACTCGTTCCTGCCAAATTTCATGGACAGACGGTAGTTCCCGATGCCGATGTCTTGGAATGGATGAAGCCGATTGTAGCCGGAACCGATCATTATCGAAATGAAGTGGTTGCCGTTTCAGAACTTTCATTGCCTCATTATCGTGACCGTGAAAGTCCGCTCGGAAATCTCGTTGCAGATGTCATGAGGGAGAAGGGCAAGTCTGATTTTGCCATTATCAATTCCGGTGGTATTCGAACTTCTCTCGACGCCGGTAAGATCACCATGGATGACCTGTTCCGAGCGTTTCCATTCGACAACCTTCTCAATGTTGTGAAGATGACTGGTCGACAGGTGACGCTCATGTATCAAATCTCTTCATCGGGTAATCACGGTGTGACTCCGGTCTCTGGGCTGAAAGTAAAATTGATTCCGATGGATCATCCCGTACCTGAGCGTGATCTGAACGGGGATGGAAAAAAAGAAAGCTGGGAGCAAAATCATGTTTCTGAGCTGGTTCAATCCGATGGAAAAGAATTGAAAGATGATCAGTTTTATACGGTTGCCACTTATGATTATCTCGTCAACGGCGGTGATGACATGAAGTGGTTTATGGATCAGATTCCAAAAAATCACATCTTAAAAAAGTCGACCGGATATGCGCGTGATCTGATGATGGACTACCTCAAAAAAGTGAAAGTGATCAACACTTCGGAAAAACCACTTTTGGATCCAAAAAGTCCTCGTATCCTCATTCAGGAATGATCATTCCTCCATGAGTCTCTTTAGTTCTGCTTCATCGATCACGATGTCGTCCAGGGCTCCGCCCGGTTGAAGAACCGGGTACATGACGTTTCTGACGTCACTGTTATGTTTCATTCCGATGAAATGTCCCAATTCATGCACTAGGTTTTTTCTAGCGCTATTCGACCAATATTGACCCGCACAATCCCTGGTACAGAATTCCGCATAAGGGTTCAGCATGATCATCGCATGGCTGATCTGATCACCAAAAGAGTTCACCACGGTTTGGCCGATGACATTAGAGGAGGCCGCCCAAGGATTTTGAAAAAAGATCACATTTTCAAGTATGGTTCCAGGGCTATCGGGAGTTCCCGTATAAGGTGGAGTCGGATTGTTCCAGACACCTTTGTATTCAAAAATCTTTTTGCCGGTTTTTTCTTCCCAATAGTCCATCGCATCTTGTAGGTCTGCCTGGGAGCTTCCAGTGGAAATGACTTGCTGATCTGAGTAAACGGAAATCGGGAAGTTTTTCCAACGAACAGAACCGTTGGGAGCACATCCTGTACTCAGTACGGTCAGGGCAATCAAGGAAGACAATACAATGATCCATCGTGAGAAGATCGGCCATCCATGGCTAATCATAAAACACCTCAATAGAAAGTATCGCAATCTTCAGGCCATTATTTAAAGCGGAAAAAGCCCTGATTGAATGGAATTCGTTAAAAATGGTGTCATTCAGAAACCGCTCGCCAAGCGTTTGACGTATCCTTTTTACCTGGATCGGTTTTCAATGTTTTTTCTGGATGTTCTGAACTCCACCCTTGATAATAAAGAGATGAGAGTCGTTCTTCGAATCCTGCTCCTGATTACCCTCACTACCTTGAGTGCCTGTAAGGCAACCGATGGATCTTCAACAACATCCTCAAGTCCGAATTCTTCACCAACTCCCATCCCAACGGCGACACCTGTTCCGGTTTCTCATGATGTCACCATCAGTTGGACTGCGAGCAAAGCCAAGCTGGTGAATTCTTCTGGAGGGGGGTATCGTGTGTATTACGGCACTTCTCCGGGGGTTAATACTGCGAGTGCGAGTTATATCAATGTACCTTATGTTTCGGGGGATTCAGCTCCCAATAGTGTCATCGCATCTTGGATTAGTGGAAGTTATTACATCAAGGTTGTTGCTTATTCGAGCAGAGCCTCCAGTGGAGCATCCACTGAATTGAAAGTGGTGGTGCCATGAATCGATTTCAAAAGTCTTTCACCTTTTTTTCTGCATTGTCGTTAACGGTATTTAATATTTCCGCATTCGCCATCAAGCCTCGAAATCCGAATCATCCCCGGTTCGTTCCGGGTGAATTGATTGTTAAATTCAAGAACAATGTTTCTGCTTCCAGTGCTAGAAAAGTTCTGAGGGCACAAAATGTTTCGCAAATCCGATTTCTAAATCACAGCGGAATTCGTCGTGTAAAGATCGGTCCTTCCCAGACGGTGGAAAGTGCTATCGATTCGTTGAAAAACAAGCCAGAAGTCGAATTGGTTCAACCGAATTATATTTATCATGAATTAAGAGTGCCGAATGACCCGAAATATAGTCAGTCTTGGGCATTCCGAAATACGGGCCAAACCATTGTTCAGGCGAATGGTCCGAATGCTCCCGATTCAGAAGGAAATCCTGGTGTTGCAAACAATGATCTTTCCGTCGAAAGCGCTTGGGATGTTACTACGGATTGTAGTCAAGTCACTGTTGCAGTAATTGATTCGGGTGTGAATTACTTGCACGAGGAGCTGGCTTCGAATATGTGGGATGGAGGAGTGAACTATCCGAATCACGGATACGATTTTATTGATGCTGATCAAGATCCGATGGATCTCAGTGGTCACGGAACGCATGTTGCGGCCGCAATCGGTGCTGTGGGAAATAACTCCAAAGGAACCGCGGGTGTGTGTTGGACTGCAAAGATCATGGCGATTCGAGTGCTGGATTCGATGGGAATGGGAACCACTTCTTCGATCGTGGAAGGGATTAATTTCTCGGTCACGAATGGTGCAAAAGTGATCAATATGAGTCTCGGTGGTGGATCATATGACTCGGCCATGAATAATGCGATCACAACTGCTAAAAATAACGGTGTTTTGGTTGTAGCTGCTGCAGGAAATGATGGAGAGAATATTGATAGTGGGGGAACAGTTTCAATGTACCCTTGCGGTTTTAACCAGGACAATATTCTGTGCGTTGCTGCGATTAATCAGGATGCAACTTTAGCTTCTTACTCTAACTATGGTTCAGTTAATGTTGATGTCGGTGCACCTGGAACGAATATTTTAAGTGCTTGGAACGGAAGCAATACTACCGCGGCTACTGATTCCTTGGCTTCGGGTTGGAACAAATCCAGTACGACCAGTACAGGATGGGGTTACAAACAACTAAATTTTGGAAGTTGGATCAATTGTCTGGTGAATCCGAGTAATTACAATTATTCCACTGCAAAATATGCAAATAATACCGACGATCGTATCTGGAAAAGCTTTGATTTGAGTAATGTTGGGGATGGTCTATATCTCTATTTTGATCTTATGCATGACCTTCAGAGTAATTACGACTATTTTACGGCACACATTAAAACCTCCAATGAAGACCCAATCGTAAGTGGGACTATGTTGGAATCATTTACGGGAAGCACTAGCGGTTATAATTTTCAAAGCAAGTATGACATCACTGAATTTGCTTCGAATGCCACTTCCATTGGCTTTCGTCTTTTCTCCAACGCATCAGGTGTTGATTTTGGTGCGAACCTCAGCAATTTCAGTGTGCAGAGACTAAATTTGAATTCGACAACCTATAATTTGAACTCTGGTACTTCAATGGCCACCCCCTTGGTTGCAGGTGTGAGTGCAATGCTATTTAATCTAAATCCAAATTATTCCTATAAAGATGTCATTGAGGCGATCAATACTTCAGGTAAAGCGTTAACAGCACTCTCGGGAAAAACCGTAACTGGTAAAATGGTGAATGCGCAAGGTTCAATTGATTATATCGCGAAACCAACCGGAGTTTCGGCGTCGGTAGCCCCATGAAAAAATCAAAGGGTTTGCTTTCGATTTTGATTTTTTTACTCTCGGCTTGCTCCACTCAAACACCGACACCAACTTCATCTGACGAATTGCCTGGTTATGATTACGTACTCACGGGAAAGCAAAAAGGAGTGGGGAAAAATATTTTGACCCTGCTGAAAACATGCCCACCGTATCAGTTAAAAGATTTGATGAATGATCAATTCCATCTTTATTTTTCACCCAAAGAAATGAATGCAAAAGATGTAGAACAATGCTTGGATCGATTGCGTACGAATTTTGAAATCCAAAAAAATCTGATTTATCGAGTGGATCCAGTAGTGAAGCCTGGAAAACGTTCACACTGATTTCGATCCGATTTCATCACATTCTGAATGTTCCAAATTTCGTTTCACCGATCGGTGCATTCAATGCTGAATTGAGCGCCAAACCGAGTGTTGCCCTTGTTTTCCATGGAGCAATGATTCCATCATCCCAAATTCTGGAAGTGGAGTAGTAAGGCGACCCTTCGCGCTCGTATTGCTCGCGGATTGGATTTTGAATTGCCTCGATCTCAGCCAAAGTCAGTTTCTTTCCTTGCGCCTGAAGCTGATCGATTTTCACTTGAGAGAGAACGCCCGCCGCCTGTTCACCACCCATGACACTGATGCGTGAGTTTGGCCACATGAACAGGAATCGTGGAGAATAGGCGCGTCCACACATGCCGTAATTGCCGGCACCAAAGCTTCCGCCCACCACCAAAGTGATTTTTGGAACATTCGTGGTAGAAACTGCGGTTACCAGTTTTGCACCGTCTTTGGCGATTCCACCGTGTTCGTATTTTTTACCCACCATGAAACCGGTGATGTTTTGAAGGAATAAAAGCGGGATCTTGCGTTGAGAACAGAGTTCAATGAAATGGGCACCTTTCAAGGCACTTTCGGAAAACAGAATTCCGTTGTTAGCGATGATTCCAACTGGAATTCCCATGAGATGAGCAAAACCGCAAACCAGGGTATTTCCATAAAACGGTTTGAATTCATGAAACCGGGAACCGTCAACAGTGCGGGCGATGATTTCGCGGATATCAAAAGGAGTGCGTAGGTCTTTCGGCAAGATTCCCATGATTTCTTTCGGATCATAAAGAGGTTCTTCGATCGGCATGCGTTCCACCGCAAAAGGGGAAGGGCGATTCAGGTTTTGAACCACTTCGCGCGCAATTTCAAGAGCATGTTCATCATTGTCGGCAAGATAATCCGCGACGCCTGAAGTACGAGTGTGAACATCTCCACCACCGAGTTCCTCGGCAGTGACGATTTCACCGGTTGCCGCCTTCACAAGCGGAGGTCCGCCTAAAAAAATCGTTCCCTGATTTTTCACGATGATGGTCTGTTCACTCATCGCTGGAACGTAAGCACCGCCGGCTGTACAAGACCCCATGACGACAGCAATTTGGGGAATGCTCATGGCGGAAAGATTTGCCTGATTGAAAAAGATTCTTCCAAAATGTTCTTTGTCTGGAAATACATCCGCCTGCATGGGAAGAAAGGCACCGCCAGAATCAACAAGATAAATGCAGGGTAGAAAATTCTCGCGTGCGACTTCCTGTGCTCGTAAGTGTTTTTTCACCGTCATTGGAAAATAGGTACCGCCCTTGACCGTAGCATCATTGGCGATGATCATGCATTCCCGACCATGTACGAGTCCAATACCGGTGACAATTCCGGCACCAGGTGCGGAGCCTTCATATAAGTCAAACGCTGCCAGTGGAGAAAGTTCAAGAAAGGGAGTGCCAGGATCAATCAGTTTTTGAATTCGATCCCTGACAAACAGTTTTCCGCGAGATTCATGTTTGGAACGAAGTTCTTTTCCTCCGCCTTCACGAATGAGGGAAACGGCTTCTTCTAGTTTTTTGGTTTCTGAAAGATGAAATTCCTGGTTGGATTTGAAATCAGAGCTGCCGGTATTAATTTTGGATTCGAGGATCGACATGCCCACATTCTATCGAAATCTATTGCCGATTGAACTCAAAAACTTGGATTTTTCGCTTTTTTTCAAGCCGGAGTTCGGCCCTAGTCGAGCTTTCTTCAACTTCATATTCGAAATCGGCCCGTCTGAAGCCGAGATTTTCGAGAGCTTGGAGAGCGCGATCCAAATAGGAGCGTCCCGGATCTGAAAGATAAATGGATCCTTTGGGATTAACCAGGCGAGCCAGTGCTGTGGCTAAATCTTCAGGATGACGACTTTCGTAAAGTACATCGCTCGCTAATACGAAGTCATAACTTCCTAACTCGATGGCTGATGGAACAGATTTGAGTTCAGTCCAGTTCCAGCGGGCATAATCTACTCGAACTTGGTTAAGCTGAGAATTTTTCTGAACCCATTCGCCAACGTCGGGATGAAAATCAGTTGCGATCACCGCGGCACCAATTTTAGCCGCAACAATCGAAGCTAGTCCAAGTCCACACCCAACTTCGATTCCTTTTTTCTTGCTGAATTGCGATTTGCGTTCGCTCATATAAACGGAAAGTGCACGGGCAGAGGGCCAGACCACACCGAAATAAGGACAAAGATCGAGAAGTAGTTCTTCTTCCTTGGTGTTTTCTGGCTCGTAAATTCGGCAGATTTCTTCGAGCGAACGATCAAGGTCTTTCAATGCTTGAATGTGGATCGGGTAGGAGCCGATCTTTTCGATCGAGGTAAAGGACTCATAAGAAATGAGCGGGGATTGAAGCGGTTTCATGAATTAGGATTAACACAAAATGCGTCACTTGAGAGCACTTGTTTGAAGTGGTGCCATCAAAAAAATGACGCTGGTGAAAGTTTTTTTATTTTACGGGTTGATCATCATCCCTCATCATAGGGATATGCTCATTGATCCTCGTACCGGTTCTCATCCTGCGGTTCGTTTTGATAGCCATGCGCCGATCAGGGGAGAAATCTATAATCTGGATCAGCGTACTTTTCGTCACGACGTCATTGAAGAAGTCGTAAGAAGGACGATGGATAGCGTCTTGACTGAGAGGGGCGTACAAGATCCTCGCGTTCTCGTCGAAGAAACCCTTTATCATGAACGCCTGAGGGTAAGAAAGTCGCGCTCCAACTGGTTGACTTCACCTTACATTCACCAACGTGACATCAATGATCGAGCTGTCATCAGTCGGATTCAATCAGAATTGAAAACGGTCACCGGATTAGAAGATTCGGTACGATTGGTAGAAAGCTACAGCCGTCACTTTGCGACGGAGATCTGTGCCAATTTTGAGCCAGAAGTTTATAATTTTGCGACCCGTGCGGTTCCATGGATGTTTAGCTGGTTATTGAATGCCGCCAGCGTGAAGCGAATCCTGCCCTGGGGAATGAGTGAAAGTCTTCAGACCCGTTTGCGGGTGGTGGGGCATGTGGATCATCTTCAGAAATTGTCGAAAAAAGGAACAATACTTTTGGTTCCAACCCATTTGAGCAATATCGACAGTCTCTTAATTGGATATGTGATTCATGCAATGATGTTGCCTCCATTTGCTTATGGGGCGGGTTTGAATCTTTTTTCCAATCCTTTGCTGAGTTTTTGTATGTCCAGATTGGGTGCCTATACGGTCGATCGACAAAAGAGCAATTTGCTCTATAAATCAGCACTCAAAAACTATTCCACGACGATGCTCAAGCGGGGAATTCATTCCATCTTTTTTCCGGCAGGTGGACGAGTGCGAAGTGGGGCCATCGAAAGTCATTTGAAATTGGGATTGCTGGGAACCGCCCTTGAAGCACAGATCGAGCGGATGAAAGAGGGACATCCGAACCCGAATATTTACGTTGTCCCGATGGTGATGAATTATCATTTTGTTTTCGAAGCTTCTTCCCTGATTGAAGATTATCTGTCAGCTGCGGGTAAACACCGTTACATGCCGGCTGATACCGCTGAAGATTTTTTTCTATTCAATATCATTCGGTTTTTCTGGAAGTTGTTTTCAACCCATTCCGAACTCTGGGTCAGAGTGGGGCAGCCGCTTGATATTTTTGGAAACTTTGTCGATGAAAACGGTCACTCGATCGGACCTAATGGTACCACAATCCAGCCACGTCAATGGCTGACTTCTCAGGGTGAATTGAAGGCCATTCCTCAGCGTGACCGCGAGTACACCAAGATTCTTGGAGAAAAAATTTCACAACGCTATCATGCCGAAAACGTCGTTTTGAGTTCTCATCTCGTTGCGTTTTCGTTCATGCAGATTTTGAGAAAACAATATCCTTCGCTCGATCTATTCAGTTTTTTACGTTTATCACCGATGCAAAGAGTTGTTTCTCTGGATCGTTTTTATTTTGAAGCGGAAAGAAATTTTGAAATTGTAAAAAGGGCAGCAGATCTGGGTCAACTCTATCTCAGTGATACGCTTCGATGCGGCGATGTTAAAATCTGGGTTGAGGACGGACTTCGCCAGTTGGGGTTGTTTCATGATGCCAAGGTGGTGAAGATCCAGGATGGCATGATTACGACCGATGACATGAACTTGGTTTATTATTACCGGAATCGTCTCACGGGATACGGTTTCGGAAAAATGGATGAAGCTTCTCAAAAGCACAATTTTTATGGAGAAACCGATGAAAAAGGATTTTTGGTCTGAAGCCAATGTGGCGGTGATCGGTGCCGGAAGTTTTGGAACGGTGCTAGCCAGTCTGGCAGCACAGAATGTAGGATCGGTTTCTCTTTATATGAGAAATGAAGAGCAAGCGAGGCTCATCAACTCTACTCGAACCAATCCTCATTACTCGAAAGATGTTCAACTCAGCGATCGAATCAGAGCGCTCAGCAGTTTCGAAAGTCTTTTTGAGAAAAATCCGAAACTGGTGATCTTTGCGCTTCCATCCCATGCTACCCGTAGTGTTGCTAAAGTTTCTTCCCAGTTTTTTAAGGGTGATGAGATCGTGCTTCATGCGACGAAAGGGATTGAAGAGCACACCTTGAAAAGAATTTCGGTGGTGTTGGGCGAAGAGCTTCCCATCATGCGAATCGGTGCTATTTCCGGCCCCAATCTTGCGGGTGAGTTGGCGAGAAATGAACCAGCAGCGACCGTGGTTGCTTCACCGTTCAATGATGTGATCGAAGCTGGAGAAAAAGTTCTCACTACCGCACGTTTCCGAGTCTATACCGGAAGTGATCTTTCTGGAGTGGAGTGGGGCGGAACCTTGAAAAATATTTTCGCGATCGCGAGTGGAATTTTAGAAAGTTCCGGTTTTGGATGGAACACGCGTTCACTTCTGTTGTCGCGGGGATTGGCTGAAATGGTTCGATTTGGAAATGCAATGGGCGCTCAGTCGGAAACGTTTCTCGGTCTTGCCGGAATGGGTGACTTGATTGCCACTTGCAGTTCGAGTCAGTCTCGGAATTATCGAGTCGGTTTTGCCTTAGCCAAAGGAGAAACGTTGGAATCCATTCTTTCGAATCTGGGACAAGTGGCGGAAGGGGTGCGGACCACCCGCATTGTTTATGAGTTTGCGATGGAGCGGGGAGTGGACATGCCGATTACGGAAACCGTTTATCGGATCATCCAGGGAGAATGGAGTGTTGAAAAAGGAGTTCATCATCTGATGACACGACCTCAAGTACAGGATCGGTGGGTGTAATGGAAGCCATTCGAGAACGGTTGATGGATTTTTTAGGGATCGAACAATTGATCCTTTTGGTTTTGCCGGCCATTTTGTCTTATTTGTTTTACCGGATATTTCTGAGAAACATCAGCGAAGGAAGACACCGTAATCTAAAGGGACTTTTTCGAAAGATGCTTTTCAGTCTGGTGCTGTTCGTGATTTTCTGGATTGGTCAGTTTTATCTTCAGGAATTCACGGGAGATGCGGCTCGTTTATTTGTTTATTTCGGAATTGCTTCCATCATCACCGGGGCGGTTTTTTTTGTCAGAACGATCAAGGTTGTCGTTTTTGAATATCTTTTTTTCAATAGCATGAAAATGGGAGTGCCTGTTCTATTGGTTGATCTCGTAACCCTTGTTTTTTCTATTTTCATTGCTGCTTGGATTTCAACCACGGTGTTTGGAGTTCAATGGGCTCCTTTGCTTGCAACTTCCGCCATTGTTTCGGTTGTTCTTGGATTGGCACTTCAAGATACCTTGGGTAACCTTTTTGCAGGAGTCGCAATCCAGATCGACAAGCCCTATGAGATCGGTGACTGGATCGAAGTTCATACCGATCGAAATTCATTTATTGGTGAAGTTCATGAGATCACTTGGCGAGCAACCATCCTTTACGGAATGATGGATGAGTTGGTGACTTTGCCGAATCGAGTTGCTGCCCAATCTCAAATCTCCAATTTTTCAGCCAGACATAGGCCAGTCTATCGGGGAGTATCGGTCTGGATGGATGTCAATGCTCCAGATGAACAGGTGAAGGAGTCCTTTAAAAAAGTACTGCGGAGTTCCTCCGGAGTTCTTCAAAATGTTGATCATCATGTTTTGCTGCGAGAAATTGGTTCTCAGGGTACTCACTGGAAATTAGTTTATCCGGTTTCAGATTTCAGCCGTCAATTCCAAATTCTCGATGGAATTTTGATGAATGTGCAGGCTGAGCTGAAATCTAGAGGTTTCGAGGTTGCCAGAATTCGCGGTGATCTTCAGGGGAATTCAAAAGCTCAGGGAATTTCCTGATATCGAATGTCCAAAATTTCCAATTCTTCTTCACCTTTGGGAGATCGAAATATCACGACGTCCCCTTTTTCCTGGTGAAGGAGTGCTTTGGCCAATGGCGAGATCCAACTGATTTTTCCTTTGGAAGGTTCGATTTCATCGATTCCAACAATGGAGATGGTTTTTTTCTGTCCATCTTCATTGGAGTAAGTGACGGTGGCTCCAAATTGGATTTGAAGAGGGTGAGGGGGTGAGAGTTTTCCGGGATCAATCACTTCCGCGATTTCCAGACGTTTGGTCAGAAAACGGATGCGACGATCAATCTCCCGCAATTTTCGTTTCCCATAAATATAATCTGCATTTTCAGAGCGATCGCCATTGGATGCTGCCCAGGCTACCACCTGAGTTAATTCAGGGCGAGTTTTGTTGAGAAGAACGTGGAGTTCGTCCTTCATTTTTTGAAAGCCTTTGGGAGTGATATAGTTTTTTTTAGTGGGAAGCGCCTGCAGTTCCGCATCGGGTGCGTCGTCGTCGCGGTCGTCTTCCTTGGTAAATGCCTTGCTCATGTTGATCCGAATTTACGGCATGGAGCTGGCATAAGCAAGCCACATGAAACCAAGTTTAGTAAAATCGAAAAAGAGCATTGGTGTTGAATACGAAAAAAAAGCGGAAGCGCACTTGATCGAGGCCGGGTATCGCCTATTGGCAAAAAATGTCTTTTATCCCTGGGGGGAAATCGATCTTGTGGTCGTGGATCATGAGAGGCAAGAACTGGTTTTTGTAGAAGTGCGTTCGAGAAAAGAAGGTTCGATGCAGTTTGCGGAAGAAACGCTGGGCTATTCCAAGTTGAATCGCCTGAAGAGGGCGGTGAGAACCTATTTGAATTCTCCCGAAGTTCTTCTCAAAAGAAATCAGCTAAAAGGAGCGCGCATCGATCTCATCGCCTTTGAGGGAGATTCGTTACGCCACTGGATAAACTTCGTAGATCGTTTTTATTGATTGATGATGGGTTTCCCATTGCGGCGGGAAAGCTTTTCATCATCAAAAAATTCGAATTCGTTTTCTTCATCGAATGCCTTGATGATTTTTTGGAACTCGGATTTAACCGCTACATATTTCGGAGTGACATCTGTCTGGTCATGGATTTTTTTCAGCTGTTCCACAAATTGGGTGATGCCCGCTGATCCGACAAATTGAAGTTCTTTCATGCTGACGATGATTTTCTTGGGAGTTTCATCCGTCTTGTTTTTTTCGATGGTCTTGTTGATGACAGCACAGGCATCATCCTGGGTTTCATAATCAATTTTTCCTTCGAGAGAGAGGATGATCTGATCTTCGTTTTGTCTGATTTTTGCTTTCATTTTGGCTCCTTGAAACGTACTCTTTACAGGATGCCAACTAAAAATGATTCCGTCACTGGGCAAAAAATTCTCACAGTCAAGGATCACTACCATACTCATCCCGCGCAAAGAGCGCGCATCTCCATGGTGGCCACTCCCATCGGAAACCTTTCGGATATGACTCCAAGAGCTCGCCAGTCTCTCGTAGACTGTGATGAAATCTGGTGTGAAGATACCCGTCATACACAACAGTTGTTGAATGCGTTGAAGGTCGACGCTGTTGAGGGCAGGCGTCGTCTGAAAAGGTTTGATCAACATGTCTCGCCGAAAGATTTAGAACATCTTTTGGAACAAGTGCAGGAAAAGGGTCAATGGATTGTCGTTGTTACTGATGCTGGTACTCCCGGTATCAGTGATCCCGGTGCCATGATTGCTGCACAAATCCATCATTTTCCAGAGATCAGAATCGAACCCATTCCGGGACCTTCTGCGGTCAGTGCATTTGTCTCTATTGCGGGTTTCCAGGATAATTCATTCAAATTTCAAGGTTTTTTTCCCAGGGAACCGAAGGATGCGATGGAATTACTGGATGAGTTGGGCGCGGGCGGGACGATTTTTTTTGAAAGCCCTAAACGCATTCGTGAAACCATAAAGATTTTAAAACAATGGTGTGAAACTTCCGGAATCATTTTGAAATTTTGTTTTGCCAAGGAATTATCAAAAATTTACGAAACGATTTATTCAGGTACCGGAATATCGTTTTTGGATGAATTGCTGGGGCAGGATTTTGACGAACGCGGAGAATGGGTTTTTTCAGTTTATTTATCTAATGAAAATGTAAAAAATAAAAAACCCGTTTCAGAATGGGAACTTGCCATGAAGTGTCTGATTGATGCCGAAATCCCGACAAAAACAGCCTCACAAATTATTGCTTCTCATTACCAGATCGCAAAAAATTTGGCGTATCAATATGCGATCGATTTGCAAAAAAATTCAAAATAATTGAATTGCTGCTTGAACATCAATTCAAACCAAGTATCCTGAAAGAGTGTGGTTGTGGTTGAGTCCATGGATGGATTCATAGCGGGAGAACAAGTTCTCTGGCCGGCATCAGGATCGAAAGATTCTAGCGATTGGCAAAAGCTCCACGGCCTCGGTGAAATCAGGATGATCCTTCACCGGGGCTATTTTTTTAGGGTGTACCAGGAAGGGAATCCTAAAAATTCAGATCACAGCATGACCGGTTTTGCCGGCAATCATTCAAACTTCACTAGGATGGTGTGGAATGGATCGAAATCAAATTGAACTTCTTCGTTCGAAATCTCTCGAGCAGGTACAAAATCTTCTGACCATTCTTGAAATCAAGGATCGATCCACTTTGGAACATTCAAATCGCGTTTATTCCCTCACTTGTGAGTGGGCATCCTTCATGTCGAAGAAGGGTTATTGGAAAGACTTAGATATTGCTTCACTGGAATTGTCTTCACTCATGCATGATATCGGTAAAGTGGGAATTCTAGATGAAGTATTGAACAAGCCTGGATCGCTGACTGAAATTGAACGGGACCATCTCGAACAACATCCTGAAATTGGTTACTATATGATTCGCAATTATGAAGGGATGCAGGAAGTTTGTGAAGGAGTTCGTTACCATCATGAACGTTGGGATGGGTATGGTTATCCCCTTGGGCTTCGTGAAAACCAAATTCCAAAAATTGCCCAAGTGATTGCAATCGTCGATACCTACGACGCCATCACCAGCGAGCGTCCATACCAAAAAGCACGCTCTACTGAACAAGCACTGCAAATTATTGAAGCAGAAGCGGGTCGTCAATTCGCTCCGGATCTGACCGAGGAATTTACTCGATTCATCAGGTCAAGAAACTTGTAGAAAAGGTTCGCTCAAATAACCAAATGTGTTAGTCTGGGAAGGCCATGTCATCCTGGTTTGACGATCTAAAAACGCCTAAATTCAAGAGTGAAGTTTCAACTTCCAGAACTGCCAAGATTCCAGAGGGACTTTGGGGTAAATGCCCGAGTTGTGGTGAAATCATCCAGACGCGCCAACTTCAGGACAATGGATCCGTTTGTCCTGAGTGTGATCATCATTTGAGATTGTCTGCGATGGAGCGAATCGCCCAGTTAACGGATGAAAATTCTTTTCAACCTTATGGTGTGAACATTCAGTCCAGTGATCCTCTTCGCTTTGATGATCAAAAGCCGTATGCGCAACGTCTCGAACAAGCGATGAAAAGTCACAAAATCAATGATGCGTTGATTGCGGGTAAAGGAGTTTGTAAAGGAATTCCATTTCATATTGCCGCGTTTGAATTCAAATTCATGGGTGGAAGCATGGGAGTGATTGTTGGAGAAAAGATCACGATGATGCTGGAAAAAGCTCTCGAAGAAAAGTTGCCTGCAGTCATTGTTTCCGCATCAGGTGGAGCTCGGATGCAGGAAGGGATTCTCTCTCTCATGCAAATGGCAAAAACCACGGCGATGATTCAACTCATGAGGGAACAGGGCATACCTTACATTTCCATTTTGACCGATCCCACCACGGGTGGTGTGGCAGCTTCATTCGCGATGTTGGGAGATGTCATCATCGCCGAACCTAAAGCATTGATTGGATTTGCCGGTCCACGGGTGATCGAGCAGACCATTCGTCAAAAACTTCCGGAGGGATTCCAGCGAAGTGAATTTCTTCTTAAACACGGGTTCCTTGATCGAATTGTCCATCGTAAGGACATGAAATCTGAACTTCACGATTTATTCATTCGACTCGGAAATCGATGCGCTTATCACTCCTAATCACCTTTCTTGCGGTGTTTTCGACAAACGCTTTTGCAAAAACGGTTCATTGGAGCGCGGATCAATCCAGGGTCTTGCGACAAAATAAAATTGTAGAACTCAAAGGCAATGCGCAATTCAGCCGGGATGAAGAAGAATTGTTTGCCGATGAAATCGAATATGATCAGGAAAAGCAATCGATCAAAGCCAGGGGGCGTGTTCAATATCGCTATGGTGGATACTTCATCAAGGCCGATGAATTGGAAATCGATCTGGAAAGCAAGTCCGGTGTCATCACCAATGGAAACATCACCAATGGTTCTTTTGCCCTGAGAGGCTCTAAAATCCGGCAACTCGATCAAGATCATATTCTCGTAAAAGATTTTGATTATACGACGTGTATTGATTGTCCAAATTCATGGTCATTGAAGGGTGATGATGTCGATTTTACGATTGAAGGCTATGCCTTCATCAAGGACTTCGTGTTCACTGTTAAAGATTCACCGATGTTCTGGCTTCCATACATGATTGTTCCGGTGAAGACGAAACGTCAATCTGGACTTTTGTTCCCAAGATTTGGAGTCAATGACATTCACGGGATTTATGGGGTTCAGCCGTTCTATTGGGCAATCAATGATTGGTCCGACATGACCCTGGGTGCAGGATATTATTCCAGAAGGGGGTCCCGTTTTGAATGGGAAGGAAGATATGCCCTTTCACCAAGATCAAAGGGCACTGCTAATTTTTATCTTACCGGAGATCACCGCGTAAATGGTTTGAATAATCGATTCGCTGGAAAGTTATCATTGACTCAGGAATTGCCATTTCGATTCGAAGCAAAACTGCGCGCCAATGAGGTGAGTGATTCCAGTTATCCGATCACCTATTCGGAAGATATTCCAGGTCGTTATGAGCCGGTTCTGGCAAGTGATCTTTTTCTGTCCAGAAATGATCCCAATGTCAGCACGGTGTTTTCACTCAGACGCATTCGCAATTTGCTTCACTTTGATTCCAATGGAAAGTTCATCAATGAATTTGATTCCTCAACAGTGCAGGAATATCCCCGTATCGTGGTCAATTCCAATAATCGTTTTCTTCTGGGGTCGAATATCGCTGCGGGTTTTGAAGCAAGATTAAACGGTTTTTCCAGAGCGGCGGGACCTTTTGATGTGATTAACACGGGTGGATCCTCCACGGTGAATGTCATTCGCGAAGCAAATCGTTTTACGTTCATTCCCAGTCTCTATACGACCTTGAATCCATGGCCTTGGCTTTCATTTGTTCCTTCGCTGCAGTACCGAGGATTTGTCTATAACTTTAATAATGCTCCGGACTATCCAAATTTGGCGCGAGGTTATCTTCTGGCTCAGGCTGAGGCGAGTTTTCAGCTCGAAAAATTCATCACCACGGATCGTCCCGAAGTTTCCTACAAGCATACGATTCGACCGTTATTGACCTATTCTTCGATACCGGTGGTTCAAGAATCTGAGAAACATCCTTTTTTCGGACAAATTCAGCAAGAAGCAAGGCCGGGGCAATACTTTGATTATTGGGATATTGTTCCACTGGGTACCTCACAGAACTTGGACAGTTATTACATTCCACTTGGAAATTCTTTGACCTATGGATTGACCACCCAGTTGCTCAGAAAAGAAAAAAACAAGGATGGTAACACCAGTGTTTCCCGAAGACTGGAATTAAAGGCGACTCAGACCTTGAACATTCTGGAGCTGAAAAAAGATGTTCAAGCGGGAAAAATGGATCAACGCATTCCGCTCTCTCCGTTGTTCACTCAGTTTTCCTATCTGGATGATCGGTTTTCGCTTTCGGCAGAGTATATCTATTACTCGTATCTGAATCGTTACCAGAGTCAGCAGATTCTTCCTTTTTATTCTCCTCACCGTTTCAACGCATCGTTAAATTTGACTCTTGAAAAAGGATTACACCAGGGGGTTTTGCAATATGATCGTAGCCTTCGCATCGGTTATTCATTTGCAAAATTGATTTCAAAAGTTTCTTCCCTAACGACGGATTTGCATTTTTCGATCAATGACTACATCATGCCCAAAGTAACTTATGTGTTTGACTTGATGTCGAGACCCAATCAGGTTCTTGATTCCCGTTATTCACTTTTATTTCAAAATCCTTCTCGTTGTTGGAGTCTTGAAACTGGTTATTTTCGTTCCATTGACCGAGGTTCTGGTTTCAATATTTCATTTGCATTGAACATTGCCGGTGGTGGAATCGGGTCGATCGAAGAACAATTGCGAAATCAGTGATTATTAGTTAGCATGGACGGATGAAGATTCTCTTGTCCAATGACGATGGCGTTCATGCGATGGGTCTTAAAGTTCTGTATGACGAGTTGAAAAAACTCGGAACCGTCAAAGTTGTGGCTCCATTAGAAGAAAAAAGCACAACGGGTCATTCCCTTACTTTGCATAAACCACTTCGTCTCATTCAGATGGAGAACAAGGATTTTTACGGAGTGAATGGTTCCCCTGCTGATTGTATTTATCTCGGAATAAAGCAAGTGATGAAGTTTCAACCTGACATCGTTGTTTCCGGTATCAATCGTGGTGCAAATCTGGGGCAGGATATTTATTATTCGGGCACTGTTTCAGCGGCAAGGGAAGCCTGCATGATCGGTATTCCCTCATACGCGGTCAGCCTTGATATGGATTTCAAGTCTAGAAAATCTGAAAAAGAACTTCACTTCAAAACCGCTGCCAAGATGGCAGCGAAAATCATTCGAGAATATCAAAAAAGAAAATTTCCAAAATACACCCTGTTGAACATCAATGTTCCTGACGTTCCGATGAGTAAGATCAAGGGTATTGTTCCTGCTCGTCAGGGATTCCGCCATTATAGTGGAGCAGTGGTCAAAAGGATTGATCACCGTGGAAAAGACTATTACTGGGTCGGTGGTCAGTATGCCGGTTTTGAGAAGGAACAGGATACGGATTGCGCCAGAGTCGATGCAGGTTTTGTTTCCATCACGCCTTTGAAGCTTGATGCAACCGATATGGCTTTTCTAGAGGAAATGAAAAGGGTGAATGGATGACTGGAAAGGCGAAGCAGTTTCGCATCTGGTTTTCATTTTTGATCTTGATCGCACTCAGTGCTTGTTCCACCCGTCCTTTCCGAACTAATCGTCTTGGGCTTTTAGATCATCACATTGGAGATCCCGCTCAAACCGGTTCAGGCGCTTCGACTGATTTTGAATTACCCGGAGAGTGGATCTGGCCTCTCAAGAGCGTTGAGGTTTCATCCCATTATGGTCAGCGCGGACGCAAGTTCCATCAAGGTGTGGATCTTCGCGCCAGCATTGGAACCCCGGTTCTGGCAGCAAATGATGGAACGGTAGTTTATGTCGGATCCAGAATTCGTGGTTATGGTCGTATGGTGGTCATCAAGCACGATCATCAGTTTTATTCTGTATATGCCCATCACTCCAAAAATCTGGTGAAAGTCGGAAAAGTCGTGAAGAAGGGTGAGAAAATCGCACTTTCAGGACGCTCTGGACGTGCAAGCGGACCTCATTTGCATTTTGAAATCCGCCGTGGAGTTGAGAGTTTTGACCCTTATCTGGCTCTCACGGAGAACATGAATCATCATTTGGCAACTCGTAATGTTGCCAGTGAGAGCAAACAATGAAATCTCTGATTACGGTATTGTTTTTACTGATCGCCAACGCCAGTGCGGGCGATTTTGATTTTGAAATTCCAGAAAATGATTCTCACATCAAATGGGATCGTTCCGCCATTCGGCTATTGGGTGAGGTGAGTGCCGGGAAAAAAAAGAATTACCTTCTTCTTAAAGGGACATTGGTTCATGTCCGTCCAAAATCCATGACCTTACAGGTGAACTCTGAAGATGCGATTCGAGTGGGTATCAAAGGAATGAGTTTTCAGAAAAAAGTAGAAATTTCGCAGTTTCCTGCAAAAGTGAAAATCTGGTTAGAGCATCAGGATGGAAAGGCTGTGAAAGTTGAAGAGTATTTGGTCAATGTTCACCAAAAGTCTGCTTCCCAGAATTCCAAAGATCACCTCATCAATTACTGATCATCGATCTGATCGTTGTCGAATTTTTTGACATTCCACAATTCCGAACCTGCTCAATTTACCAATGAATTCAAACCTAAGCAGTTCAAAATCATTGGCTTGGACTTTGCTCTACTCAAGATAAAGTTGAGGTTTTTATGAAACGAGTTTCATTGAGAAAGTTTTTTTTCCTGATTCCAATGTTGTCCCTGTTGTCCGCATGCGGAGTTTCAAATCCCAACATGAACACGAATTACTATCCTCAGCAGGGTTTCTGTCCTGCAGGAACCATCAATCAAAATGGAATTTGTATGACGAGTGGACAGGGAAATCAGCCAGTTTCCTACTGTCAGGCAGGAACAGCTTATCCCATGTCGTATGCAGGATATTGCAATCAAGGTTTCGCTCCGATGAACGGAATGTGTGTTTGTCAATCCACTTCCAATCCGGTGAATGCCCCGACCCAAGGTTCAACTTCGAATCAGAATCAGTGTCGAAGCGGCTATTCGTTCGCTGCAGGTGGATGTTATGAGCAAGGAATTTGCAGGTCTGGTTTTGTCTTTGTGACACCTTATGGAATGTGCTACCCGATTGGACATTGAAATTAGCGGGACTCGTTCAAGGTCTTTTGGATGATGTCCTGAAGTAAATTCAAGTCGATGGGTTTTTCGACATGCTCGTAATTTTGAAATTTCCAAGCCTTCTTGATTTTTTCAGAATCGGCATAAGCCGTAAACAAAATCACCGGTATATCCTGATGGTGTTCTTGCAATTTTTGAATCATTTCGATTCCATCCATTTTCGGCATATTGATGTCAGAAATGATGAGGTCTGGCTTTTCTGAAATGGCTTTTTGAAGACCGTCCTCGCCATTGAGGGCTGAAATCGGATGATGTCCCAAGTGATGGATGCACTCGGTAAGAATTTCAACAATATCCTGTTCATCATCGACAATGAGTATTTTTTTCATGGCTTTAGAAAATATTTTAAGCCATTCCCACTAAAAATCCCACCATTAAGTTGGACTATAAAGAGCTGGCGCATGCTGCTGCAGATGCCCAGGCCCACTGAAAGTTATAGCCTCCAAGCCAACCCGTAACATCAACGACTTCACCGATAAAATAAAGTCCAGGTACTTTTTTACTCTCCATGGTTTTGGATGACAACTCGTCGGTATCGACTCCACCTCGAGTCACCTCAGCTTTACTGTATCCAACAGTACCAGAGGGAACAATTGTCCAATCATGGATGATTTCACAAAGCTCTTTGATTGCCTGATCTGGAACCTGTGCCAACGGCAGAGAATGAACGGGTGAATTTGCCGAAAAATAAGTTTCTACCAATCGATCAGCTAAACGAGACGGGATCAGTTCACTCAGGAGGTTTTTTAACAGGGATTTATTTCCGGATTTTTTTCGGGACAAGAACCACTCGAATGCATCGGTTTCAGGAACAAGATTGAAATGAACCATGTCTCCCTCATTCCAGTGAAGAGAAGCCTGAAGGGTTGCAGGACCACTTAATCCTGCATGCGTGAAGAGAATGTTTTCCCGGAATGATTTACCGTTGATGGAAGTGATCGTATCAAGAGCAACTCCAGCCAGATTGTGAAAACGATTGGAATCTTGACTCGAGAAAGTAAAACCGTCCAAAGCTGCACGTGTTGGCAAGACCTTGAGACCGAATTGCTTTGCGATCTGATAACCGATTCCGGTGGCGCCAATTTTTGGTATCGATAATCCACCGGTAGCGACGACCAAAGATGTTGCAGAAAAGTTCCCTTGATCCGTTTTTACTGTGAATCTTAAAATTGAATCGACATTTTGAGGTTCAAATTGGGAAACTTCCAGAATTCGGGTTTCCAGAAGAATATGGACTCCGGCCTCGTCACATTCTGCTTTTAACAAATCCACAATCTGTTGCGCTGAACCGTCGCAAAACTGTTGTCCCAATTTTTTTTCATGATAGGCAATTCCATGTTTGTTCACCAGTTCAATGAATTCCCAGGGAGAAAAACGAGCCAAAGCCGACTTGCAGAAATGCGGATTGGAAGAATAATAGTTGTTTGGAGTAGCACCAAGATTAGTGAAGTTGCATCTTCCACCACCAGAGATCAGAATTTTAGGCCCCAGTTTTTTCGAGTGATCAATAACGAGAACAGTCTTGCCCAGTTTTCCGGCTCTGGAAGCACAAAACATGCCGGCACCGCCGGCTCCGAGAATGATCACATCAAAATTCTTCATGGTTGTGTAAGCTAAACCAAATGACCACGAATAACAATTAGTGAATCGATCGTTTCTTGATCATTCCACCCCGCGTATCCTTCACCTGATGCTGAACCACGAAAGAATGAGGATCAATGCGTTCAATTTCCTGGATGATTCTTGAAACTTCCAGGCGGGTGACGACGCAAAAGATGGCGTTCCGTTCTTCACGATTTGCCCCTCGTTTTCCATATCCACCTTCGGTTTTATACATGGTCACGCCCCGTCCCAGTTCCTCGGTCAACATTTCCCTCATTTTTTCAGAATGGGGGGAGATAATCGTCAAACCAATATATTCCTCGATACCGTTCAAGATGAAGTCCACCGTTCGGGATGCCGAAAAATAAGTCAGCATGGAATACATGGCAGCTTGAATATCGATCAAGGCGGCAACGATACAGAACAAGATGATGTTAAAAGCAGCGATAAAATCACCAACTGTAAAAGTGGTTTGACGACTGATCTGAATCGCGAGAACTTCCGTTCCATCGATGACGGCTCCGCCTCGAATGGACAAGCCGATCCCCAGTCCTAAAAATACTCCCCCAAAAATCGAAACCAAAATGCGGTCACTGGTGGCAGGCTCCATTTTTAAGAAATGAACAACAATCGCGAGAAGACTGATGGCAAGAGCGCTTCGGACAGCAAAACGAATCGACACTTGTTTCATGCTGATCAAAATAAAGGGTAAATTGATCAGGACAATCAGGCCGGAAAGGCTTAGACCTGTTAGTCGTTGAAGAACAAGGGATATTCCCATCACACCCCCGTCAAAAAATCCGTTGGGAATCAAGAACCCATTCAATCCGATTGCGGCACAAAATACACCGATCGTGATGAGCGTAAAATTTCTGCTTTCCTTTTTGAAAGAAATCTTCATGCATCAAAGTTTATCACAGATTCAAAATTGAAAAGAAAACTTGGTGTACAAATTGCTGCTTGGTCGGAAGGGGAAACAAATGGCCTGGGAGCATTTTTCGCACGGAGCTGATGTCGGTATCCGGGGAATCGGGAAGTCCCTAGAAGAGTCATTTGAAATGGGGGCGATGGCACTGATCGCTATCATCACTGATCCTTCTCTTGTTGAACCAGTCGTCGAAATCTCGGTTCATTGTGAGGCACCTGACCGTGAAATTCTTTTTATGGATTGGTTGAATGCCATCATTTTTGAGATGGCAACACGGGAAATGTTGTTTTCGAAATTTAAAGTCAAAATCAATGGCAACAAGTTATTTGCAGAAATTTGGGGCGAGCCCGTAGATCGCAACAAGCACCAGCCTGCAGTGGAAACCAAAGGGGCGACGATGACCGAGTTACAGGTTCAGAGCATCGGAGATGTTTGGAAATCACAATGTGTGGTCGATGTCTGAAGGCTCATTCTTCACAAGGAGTTGGTCGTGGAAATCAATCGTCTAGAAAAAATCAGTTCCGAAGAATGGGCGATCCAGCCTTATCGGTATCCAAATCGGAACATGCGTGTTCCCGGAATCATTTATGGTTCTGAAAAATTGCTGAAAGATATGGATGACAAGGTTTTTGAACAGGTTTGCCATGTGGCTGCTCTGCCCGGAATTATCGGAGCCTCCTACGCCATGCCCGATGCGCATTGGGGTTATGGTTTTCCTATTGGTGGAGTTGCAGCATTTGATCCTGAAGAAGGTGGAGTGATATCAGCAGGAGGAGTGGGGTTTGATATTTCCTGCGGGGTAAGACTATTGATTTCTTCCATTGAGAGAAAAGAGTTTGAACCCTTGAAGGAAAAAATAGCAGATGCTTTGTTTCAAAAGATTCCTTCGGGTGTGGGTAGTAAAAGTTCTATTCGACTGACTATGGGGGAGCTAGATGAAGTTTTGCTAGGAGGAGCCCGTTGGGCGTTGGAACATGGATACGGATTGAAAGAAGATCTTTTGTATCTTGAAGAAAACGGTCGAATAGAGGCAGCAATGCCCGAGCATGTTTCTGATCACGCCAAAAAACGACAACTTCCTGAGATGGGAACGCTTGGATCTGGGAATCATTATTTTGAAGTTCAAGAAGTGACTGAAATATTCGATGAAAAGGCGGCTGCTGCTTTTCGGCTCCAAAAAGGAATGATCTTCGTGAGTATTCACTGTGGATCAAGGGGGCTTGGTCATCAAATTGGTACGGATTACTTGCGACAAATGGTGATTGAAGCCCCTTCCCACGGCTTGGTACTTCCGGATCGTGAATTGGCATGTGCTCCAATTCGCTCTGTAACTGGAAAAAAATATCTGGGAGCCATGAGGGCGGGAATCAATTGTGCGATGGCGAACCGCCAGATTCTCACGCATTTTGCCCGTGAAGCATTTCAAGAATTTTTTCCCGGCGAACGTTGGTCGGTTCTTTACGATGTTTCACACAATACCTGTAAAGAAGAAGTGCATCGAGTTGGTCGAGTTCAGAAAAAACTTTTCGTTCATCGAAAGGGGGCAACCCGTGCGCTTGGTCCGGAACATGAAGAATTGCCGGAAGTGTTTCGAAAAACAGGTCAGCCGGTGATCATCGGTGGAAGCATGGGCACCGGATCTTATGTGCTGGTGGGAATGGAATCTTCTGAAACAAAATCATGGAGCTCATCTTGCCATGGAGCGGGCAGGGCGATCAGTCGCACGCAGGCCTTGAAACTCTGGAATGGTCCCAAAGTGATTCAAGAACTGAAAAATCAGGGGATCATCGTAAAAACCGGAAGCGATCGTGGAGTCGCGGAAGAGGCGCCGGAAGCGTATAAGAATGTCCGGGAAGTGGTTGATTCTGCTGAAAATGCGGGTCTTTCAAAAAAAGTAGCTTATTTGAAACCGATCATCTGTGTGAAGGGGTAGCGGTTTATCCATTCTAGTGTCATCGGCGACACATTTTTTATTTTAAATGGCTAATATAGAATTGTCTTTGGAACGGAGAATTCATGAAAACAGTTCTATTAATGTTTTTATTTTGGGGATCGCTCAACGCGGAAGCATTAGATTATGATAAAAAAATGAAATGCTGGTGTCATTCATTAGCTGCTGTTTATGGTGATGTCACGCGATGCGAAGAATATAAATGTCCCTGTGAAGGTGCAAATGGTGCTTGTCCAGGTTCAAAAAACAGTAATATAACTCGTCCATTTAAGGAAGTGCCTGCAAATGGGCCAAAATTTAAGGTACCTTCTTTAGAGATCCAAGAAGCCCCTATCAATTCGCCAAAACAAAGACAATATAATCAAAACAATCTATATGAATAATCTGTTAGCTTGGATTTGAATCAGGAGTAAAAATGGCGGAAAGGGAGAGATTCGAACTCTCGAGGGGATTTCTCCCCTGCACCCTTAGCAAGGGTGTGCCTTCGGCCACTCGGCCACCTTTCCTTACCAATTAGGCAAACGCTATCAAATACAGGCCATCTGCGTAAAGGAATTTCGCCCTTCATTCTTAATGTGCACCGCATTAAAGGCGTGAATCTTCTCAATAGTTTGCATTCGATGTTGGATTTTCCTAGAATATTTTCATGAGAATCTCTTCTATCGTTGTTGTTGGCCTATTTGCACTGAATCCAGCCTTTGCTGCCAAAGAAGTTTGTCAATATCGCTTGGACCCAGCCAGCATCAAAGTGAACTGGACTGCATTCAAGACGACTGAAAAATTAGCAGTCAATGGAGCGGTGAAAGATGTGTTGGTCAAAACTTCCGACCAATCGAAAAGCTTGAAAACTCTGATTGAAAAAACTTCCGGCAGTGGCAAGTTTGATTCAGAAAAAAAATCGGA
>CAZZLF010000002.1:0-34593 GCA_964654965.1 uncultured Bdellovibrio sp. | reverse complement strand
AAGGCCTTCTCGCAGTGGCGTTATAATCATGATCAAATCCAATCTTATGCATCCACTCATGGATCATATTCGCGGCCGTTTCACCCGGCGTAGCCCAACGATAAAAGTAGGTATTCATGTAGATCGTCGAGGTTGAAGGAGTAGTATACCCCACCACATTTCGTCCAAAATAACTGGAAGTATAGAGCTGAACAGAAAGATCCATCACATGATTGGGTTCTGTCAGAGAAGGCAGTCGTTCCGCCCCCATCAAAATCAGATTATAAATCTGCAAGTTGGTCAGACCATTATTCTGAACAAATGTCTCCTGCCCTCCATAAGTAAAGTGCAAGACTCGCTGTTTAAACTCTTCTGAATTCACGATTCTTTCGAGTACTGCTTTTGATTCCAGCAAATGAGCCATATCGGTGTCATTGAAATTCTTCGCGCTTTGAATCACGACATTTAGCCCACCGGTTCCGAGATCCTCATTCGGTGCCGTCATCAATGGTTCTGGGGAAACTGTCGTTACACTTCCTCCAGAACTGGAACGGGAACTCCCAAACGCATGAGCACTTCCCGCTGTTACTACCATCATCCCTAACATCAATACTGCCAACTTCATTTTTTACTCCTGAAGCCCCATCATTGGGTGCTTACATCCGGCAGATCGGATGCGAATTCAGGCAACTGAAGAGAAAAAAATGTCGGCGATCGGCATCAATTTGTTACATATTTACAGTGTAAAGCATCAAGTGCGCGCGAATGATCAGGAAAAAACGATGAAAATAATTCATCAAACAATGAAAATTATTTTCAGCCAAAACTTCGGCTTGCTGGTTTTTTGACGAAATAAAAACAAAAACGCCCTTAAAGCATCAGCTCCAAGGGCGTCAGTGAATGATTTCAGATTCGAATTCAATTATTTTGCGTAAAAGTCGAACGTATAAGTTCCTTGCTCGTAAGCCTGATCAGCGATGAACTTCATCATTTCATCTTCGTTTCGGTCCATCGAGCGGAAGTTCGATTTCACGCGACGGTTTGCACGCATGAAGAACGCTTCTGCAATCGCGATTTCCATCGCTGCTTTTTCTTCACCCTGCTCTTCAATAGACTGGGTCACACGGGATAGAGTACAAAACATCGCATAGAGATCGATGGCAATGTCAGCGACTCTTTTTTGCGCAAATTGCTTCAAGTAAATTTCCTTGCCGTGGCGTTTCAGCAGAACTTCCACTTGAGCAGAAAGCTCCACGGTATACTCTTCCAACGATCCAGCAAGTTTTTTGAGGCGCGGATGAGATTTGGTGATGCTCTCACCAAACACTCCTTGTTTCACTTTCCGAGTTGCATATTCGGTTACCACACCCAATCCCTTCAACGGATGAGAAATCGCTTTCGCTAAACCAGCAAGCTCTTGCCCTGGTCCCTGCATTCCCGAAAGAGCGACAAAGGCGCGAAGAATCTCGTTCGTTCCCTCGAAGATTCGATTGATGCGCGCATCACGCAACCAGCGCTCGTAAGGGTATTCTTTCATGTAACCATTTCCGGCCCAGATCTGAATGTTTTCATCGACCGCTTCCCACGCCATTTCGGTACAAAACACCTTGGCAGCAGCGCTCTCCATCGAATAGTCCATGTCGCCACGGTCAATCAGATGCGTAGTCATGTAAACCATGCTTTGAGCAACATAGTTGTTCATGATCATGCGAGCGATTTTTTCTTTGATCATTCCAAATTCACCGATCTTTTTCTTGAACTGAACACGTTCATTGGCATGATCGATTGAAGCTTTTATGCAATTTTTGGCAACTCCAACACATCCTGCAGCTAGACCCAGTCGACCATGATTCAAAACACCCATGGCAATCTTAAATCCATATCCGACCCCACCAATGACGTTTTCGACAGGAACTTTTACTTTGTCGAAATAAACAGCGTTGGTCCAAGAAGCACGAATTCCGAGCTTTTCTTCCGCTGCTCCGATCGTTACCCCTTCAGCCGGCAACTCCAATGCAAAACAAGTTACTTTTTCCTTCTTTTCACCATTTTCAACCACATCGGTTTTAGCAAACACGGTAAAGAATCCAGCGATTCCACCATTGGTGATCCAAAGTTTATTTCCGGTCAAAATATAATGTTTTCCATCAGGTGATAGCTCAGCCTTCGTCTGAATGGATGCTGCATCGGAACCGGAAGTTGGTTCAGTTAGACAGAAAGCTGCAATCAATTCACCGCTTGCCAAGCGAGGAAGAAAACGTTTCTTCTGCTCATCACTGCCGTACAAAAGCAGTGCTTTATATCCAATACTCTGGTGTGCCCCCAACGTAACTGCTATCGAACCATCGTGAGATGCAATTTGTTGCATCACCCGTGCATAACCGCATTGAGGCAATCCCAGTCCACCCATCTCTTCAGGAACAGCAAGACCAGTAAGTCCCATTTCAGCAAGCATGCCTACAATTTCTCGAGGCATTTCATGTTTCTCGTCCCACTCAGCCGATTTGATTACGTCTTTGGCGAATTTGTCGATGGTATCGAGAATCATATTCACTGTTTCAGTGTTTTCGGGTTTTGCTTTCGGATATGGAAAGATAAAATCTTCCCGGATCTGACCGAAGAACAAGGACTTCATAAAACTGTTTTCATTATTACTGGCAGCACCCATAGCGTTGTCCCTTCGACAAACTGTCATGACAAAATGTCAGACGCATTACATTAATATTATAGAAATTCCATTCCCTATCATCGTAATGAGAAATTTTCGCGGATACAACAAGGACTTGGAAAAATTGTTTGCAAGAAAAAAATCTGGTATCGTTCTTGCTTGATCAACGACAGTGGCAAAAAATATTAAGACATTCTTGAATTCGATTTTTGAAAAGTCCGAATCAAATCAAGCCAAAGGTTTGACGAGCACCTTAAGCGTCAATTCACTGACTAAGATTTCCGAACAAGTCGAACGCATGGCACAAGGACACAATCTTACGCGTGCGATATTTGGAATCAGCTTCTTCTTGTGCGCATGGTTCATCGCCGATCTCTTTTCCCTTCTCTTTGAAAAATATATCCCCTCTCCACCAGTATCGCCCTTGTCGATGCGTTCCCGCTCCATGGTCATGTCTAGCCCCATGGATTACGAAATCATTTATTCGAGAAATCTTTTTTCCAGCAAGTCGGAAAAACCAAAAGGAAACGAGGTCGATCTTGAGTCCGATCCGATTCCTACCAGCCTTCCGCTCCAGTTGATAGGTACCGTGATTTTCCAAAATCCATCCCGATCACTGGCCGCGCTTCAAGACAAAAGCGATAATAAAGTTTATCCCGTTCGCATGAACGATGAAGTCACCGGTAAACTTCAAGTTTTGAGTGTCGAAGCAAGAAAAGTCATCTTTATCAATCTTCAAACAAAACGTAAGGAGTACATCGATATTCCAGAAGATAATTCCATGAAGATTTCCATGAACAATCGTGCAGCTCCCGCTAATTCCAAGCCTGGTGGAGGCAATATTTCACAAGTAGAAGAGAACAAATTCATCGTCAAACGTGCCGAACTCGACACTCAGATGGCGAACTTCAACACATTGATCACTCAGGCCCGCGCCGTTCCTGAAATGAAAGGTGGCCAGATGATCGGGTTTCGATTGATGCAGATTCAGCCGGGAAGTTTTTATGAAAAAATCGGTCTTAAACTCGGTGACATCATCACTTCTGTAAACGGAGAAAAAATCACCGATGCAGCAAAAGCGCTGACCATCCTTCAAGAATTGAAACACATGAACTCCCTTGATCTCGGCACACTAAGAAACGGCAGAGAGGTAAATTTGAACTATGACATCCAATAATTCTTCGAAAACCAAGAGTATTTCTGAGACCAACATGATTGTAACACCAACTTGGTCTACTCGAATGAGCTTCATCTTCGGGCTTTGCGCCTTATTAGGCGTATTGCTGCTGATCCTTTCTGAAATCGGATTTGCCCAAACCGGTTTCCGTTCCGGAAATGGTCCAGCCATCAGTAACTACGATGACGGCGAAGATGCCGACTTCGAAGACTTTGATGAAGACATGGATGAACCCATGCCTCCTCCGATGCCGATCGGAAAAAATAAAAAATCGCCTGTTCCTGAGCCAAAACCAGGTGGATTCAATCCTGACTTTGAAGACATGGATGAAGGATCCGGTGGCATTAGCATTGGAGGCTCCAAGGCGAATGAACCCGCAAACACTCTCAACCGTGGAAAACAAGGGTATGAACTCAGCGGTCCGGGTGCGGACAAAAGCCTGATCAGTAAAAATTCTTATCCTACACTGCGAGTGGACAATGAAAGCGGTGAAGGAATTCCTGCCAGCAAGGAAGTCATTACCGATTTTAATTTTCCAGATGCTGATATCATGGATATCGCCAAGACCCTGGGTAAGTTAACTGGTAAGAACTTTATTCTCGATAAAGAAGTCAAAGGAAGAGTCTCCATCATTTCCAACTCTCCCATCACGGTCAGTGATGCCTGGAGAGCATTCCTCACTTCACTCGACATGAACGGACTGGCAATTGTTCCAACCGGAAAATATTTGCGCATCATGCGACAGAACGACGCCAAGAATAAAAACGTGCGTCTTTATGCAAACAAACGCGCTCCCAATACCGATGCAATCGTCACCAAAATTTTCAAGATCAAATACATCAGCGCCAAAGAACTCGAAAACGTGATCCGCACCTATGCGAACATGGGAGCGAGAATTTATGGGTTTGAGCAAACCAACACTCTCATCATTACTGATACCGGTTCAAATATCGAAAAAATTGCAAAAATGATCGCCTTCCTCGATGTGGAAGGATTCGATGCGGGAATTGAAGTGATTCAGGTGAAAAACGCATCTGCGGTTGAACTTCAAAAACTCATTGATAGCTTGCTTCCAGGAACTCAGGCGAACATTCCTTCCCGAAGTGGATTCGGTGGAGCTGCAGGACGAGGCGGAGCTGGAAACTTTACTGCTCGACGAACCAAACAAGGCGGATTCGTAAATACCATCATTCCTGATGAACGCACCAACACCCTCATTGTCCATGCCAACCAAAAAGGTGCAGAAGAAGTGCGCGAGCTAGTATCTCGACTCGATCGAAAAATTCCTCAATCGGCAGGAAGCGGAAAAGTACATGTCGTCTATCTTCAATTTGCAGAAGCGGAAGACATGGCAAAAACACTGAGTAACTTCAGCCAGACCTCCAGCAGCCGCCCCATGGGTGCAGGAGGATCAGCGGGTGGCGGACTTGGCTCCAATCCAAATGAAGGCTCTCTCTTTGAAGGACAGATCAAGGTTTCTGCGGATAAAACGACGAACTCTCTGGTGATCACCGGTTCACTGAACGATTTTATCACCCTTCAACGCGTGATCAACAAGCTCGATATTCCTCGCGACCAGATCTATGTCGAAGTCGTGATCATGGAAATGAACGTTTCCCGCTCGAATGAATATTCTGCAAACGTTCTTGGACCTTTTGGAACTTCTGTTGCTCCAACCAATGACCTGGTCAATACGATCATCAATCCTGCATCGATCGCAAGTCAGAAGGGCTTGGTACTTCGATTCGCATCGAAAAGTACCTATACCCTTCAGATCCCGGGAACTTCGGGAGCTGGCACCACCACGACCATTCCAAACTTGGCCGCATTGGTGAAGGCACTTCAAACCTATTCTGGTGCGAATATTCTTGCGACCCCTCAATTGATGACCATGGATAATTCCGAAGCGATTTTTGAAAGCTCGGATAAGGTTCCAGTACCAAAGATCAACAACGCAGGTCTTGGTATCCAAACCACATCCTTCGACTACATGACTGTACCATTGAGTATCAAGATCAAACCTCAATTGAACAAGATCTCAAACTTTATCAAAATGGACATCAAGGCTAAGATCAGTGATTTCTCAAACCGAGGTGTAGAGCAAGCTCCTGCAACCTTGGAGCGTAACGCAGAAACTAGCGTGATGGTTTCTGATAATGACACCATTGTTTTGGGAGGTTTGACTCGTGACAAGCAAAGCGAAACCATGAACAAGGTTCCACTTTTGGGTGATATTCCTATCTTGGGCTGGTTGTTCAAATCGAAAAGCAGCAGCATCGATAAAACCAACCTGATGATCTTCATCACTCCTAAAATCATGCGCCAACCGGAAAGCGTTCGTATGGTTCTCGATAAAAAACTCAAAGAGCGTGACGAATTTGTGGAACGCGCATTTGGAGGTGAAGATTACCATCGTGATGCACGCAACAAGATCATCCGTGGTCTTCCAGACGTCAAATCAATCACCAATTATAATCCGAAAAAAGTGCTGAGCCTTGATGAAGATTCCAGCAATGAAACCAAAAAAGACGAGGCGGCAGTTTTACCTAAAAAACTAGAAGAAGGAAAAGACACACTCACCCTTCCTGCTGCAGATCCGGTACCGGAAAGCATTCCTTCCAATCCGGCTCCAAGCGGGACTGACCCGTTCGCAGCACCTTCAGGAGTACGCCAGTGAAAGATCTCAAGTCGCCGGAGCGTCTTGGGGAGATTCTTCTCAAGCACACTTCACTTAAACAGGATCAACTCGAAATCGCCCTCACGGAACAACGGGAGAAGGGAGGAATGCTCGGAGAAATTCTTCTTCGAAACAATTACATTCTTCCCCATGAGATCATGAAGGCCCTTTGCATTCAGCTTGAAATGCAATTTATCGAAGATCTGAAACCTAACGAAATTGATGCGAACCTGATTTCCAATCTTCCGATCAACTACGCTAAAAGCAAGGAAGTAATTCCACTTTACAAGTCTGAAGATGCATTGGGAACTGTGCTCACCGTTGCCGTTTCAGATCCGTTTAATCCTACGGTTACTGAAGACTTGCAAGCTCTAACAGGTTTTAGAGTCAAAACGGTCGTCAGCACGTCCATGCGTATTCAAGATGCAATCAACCGCGTCTATGAGCGCTCTACCGCACAGATTGTTGGAGATATTGAGGGAGAATTTTCGGAAGATCTCGATTTGGAAGGACCAATCGATATTCTCGAAGCTACTGAAGATGACGCCCCGGTGATCAAATTCGTGAACTCCCTTCTCTTTCGTGCCGTTAAAGAAAAAGCTTCCGATATTCATATTGAACCTTTTGAAAAAGAACTCGTAGTGCGTTTTCGAGTCGACGGAGTTCTCTACGATATCATTCGCCAACCCAAACGAGCTCATGCCGCGATTTCTTCCCGGGTGAAAGTCATGGGTCAGCTCGACATTGCTGAAAAGCGACTTCCGCAGGACGGAAGAATCAAGATCAAGCTTGCCGGTAAAGATGTCGACATTCGTCTTTCCACGGTTCCCACAACTCATGGTGAACGGGTGGTCATGCGTATCCTCGAACAAAGCGGAACCCCGCTGGAACTTGCAAAACTCGGATTCTCACCTAGATCGGTTGATGCGATTGATAAAATTATCCACAAAAAATATGGAATCATCCTGGTCACTGGTCCAACCGGTTCGGGTAAATCCACCACACTTTCATCCTGTTTGGTCGTACTGAATTCACCGGAACGAAATATCATGACCGTTGAAGATCCGGTCGAGTATCAAATTCCCGGAATCAACCAGGTTCAGGTCAATAGTAAGATCGGACTGACTTTTGCAAGTTCCCTACGGGCCTTTCTTCGTCAGAACCCGGATGTGATCATGGTCGGGGAAATTCGTGACAAGGAAACCGCAGAAATTGCGATCAATGCATCCCTCACCGGTCACCTTGTTCTTTCCACGCTTCACACCAATGATGCTCCGGGTGCGATTACCCGTCTTGCCGACATGGGGGTTGAACCTTTCTTGGTCGCCTCTTCTCTTCTTGGAGTCGTGGCGCAACGATTGATTCGACGTGTTTGTACCAAATGTCGCGAAGAATACACTCCTTCTGAATACCAATTGAAAGAAATGGGAATGAGAGAACCGCCACTTGGTGCAGTTTTCTATCGCGCCAAAGGTTGTCCAAGTTGTTCGAACAGCGGTTATTCCGGACGAACCGTGATTCATGAACTATTGGTGGTGGATGACTACATCAAAAGTCTGATCGTGAAAAACGTGGATGCGGGTATTTTGAAAAAAGCTGCCATTGAAAGAGGAATGATCAACTTGCGTGAAGATGGCATTGCCAAAGTCTTGCAAGGAATCACCACGATTGATGAACTATTCCGCGCAACTCATGCCGAAGATTAGCCCTGAGGAACTATCATGCCACTGTACGAATACAAAGCTTTAGGAAGTGACGGAAAAATTTCAAAGGGTCTCATTGAAGCAGACTCGCAGAAAACGGCACGCCTGAAACTTAAAAAACAAAATCAGATGGTGACTGAAATCATCGAAAAAAGTCTGGCTAAAAAAACGGCAGGAGCCGGTCTTCCCTTTCTGAGCGGAAGAGTGAGCCAGGAAGACATTGCCAGCATGACTCGTCAGCTTGCTTCACTGGTCAAAGCAAACATTCCACTGGTCGATGCGCTGAACGCACTCGTAGAACAGCTGGATTCGGTTGGTTTGAAAACAGTGGTGTCTCAGGTGCGAGAATCGGTGAATGAGGGTTCTTCCCTGGCAAAGGCGCTGGCAAATCATCCAAAAGTTTTTGATAACATCTTCATCAACATGGTTGAAGCAGGTGAAAGTTCTGGAACACTGGGGCTGGTATTGTTGCGACTTGCGGACCTGAAAGAAGCTCAAGCGCGCTTAAAAAGAAAAATCGTCGGTGGAATGACCTACCCCGCTGTCATGTTTTTTGTAGCGATCGCGGTTTTGTTTGGAATTTTCACGTTTGTGATTCCAAAACTACAACAAATCTTTGTCTCGATGAATAAGGCATTGCCTCTGAGTACAGAAATTCTGATTGGAATTTCTTCCTTCACAGTCGAATGGTGGCCAGCCCTGATTGTTGGATTTTTTGTCGCATTGGGGATGTTCGTTCGCTACATTAACACGGCTAGAGGCAGGGACAAATGGGATCGATTTAAACTCACTGCACCCGTATTTGGCAGAATCACTCGAATGATCGGTGTGAATCGTTTTGCTTCCACCATGTCAACCCTTCTGGGTTCGGGTGTACCCATTTTAACTGCGATGAGCATTGCCAAAAATCTCGTTGAAAATGTACACTTGGCTCGGGCCATCGAAACAGCAAGAAGCAACATCACTGAAGGTCAGTCCATTGCCGAACCCCTGAAGCGAAGCGGTGAATTCCCACCTCTGGTGATTCACATGATTTCGATCGGTGAAAAAACGGGGGAACTGCCGACCATGCTGAAAAATGTCTCTGATTCTTATGAGGAACAAGTGACCACTGCAATCGATGGAATGACCGCCCTTTTAGAGCCAGTCATGATCATTTTCATGGGTGGAACCGTGGGATTCATCGTGATCTCGGTCATCATGCCATTGATGGAAATGTCGAATTTAAGCCGCTAAACATAAATGAAAAATCAAAAGGAGAAACAAATCATGAAAAAACTAAATAGAAAAAAAGAAGCCGGGTTCTCGCTCATCGAATTGATGATCGTGATCGGGATCATGGGCTTGCTCATCGGAGTGATCGGACCAAACCTGATTGCTAAATTCACTAAAGCTAAGGTCGACACGACCAAAGTCCAAATGAAGCAAATCGCTTCGGTACTAAAAAGCTATCGACTTGATTGCAACCTCTACCCGACTACAGATCAAGGCTTGGAAGCACTTTTGAATAAGCCTGCTTCCGGTACTGAGTGCAAAAATTACGCTCCAGGTGGTTACATGGGCGGAAAAATGCCGAAAGATGGCTGGGATAAGGAATTCATCTACTCATCTGCTGATGGATCAAATTTCGAAATCAAATCGCTCGGAGCCGACATGAAAGCCGGTGGAACCGATAATGATGCTGATATCATAGTGACTGATACCGATTGATTCACGAAAGGAACCAATGCGAAATCGCGAGGCCGGATTCTCACTGATAGAATTGCTGATTGTGGTTGCGATTTTGGGACTCGTCGCGGTGATTGCCGTGCCCAATATCTCAAATACATTCCGATACTCAGTGCAGTCTACGGCCCGCGAAATCGCAACTCTCATTAAAGAGGCCTCGAATTCCGCCCAAATCACCGGCAAAACTTATCGTGTTGCGTATGATCTTAAAAATGATCAGTTCTGGGCTGAAGCAACCAGTGAGAGCACTCTTCTTCAAAGCGATGAATCCCTCAAGCTGGAACGCGAACGGGAATCCATTTTCAGCGGCAAACAAGACACCCAGAAGAAAAGCCCTTTTTCAATGGATCCGGTTCTGAACCGCAAAAAAAGGACTTTACCCATCGGGGTAAAATTCAAAGATGTGTATACGGAGCAATCAGAAGATCCGATCACCAATGGAATCGCTTATACCCATATTTTTCCTCAAGGACTGACCGAGAGATCGTTGATCCATCTTGAAGACAACAATAAAAATCAAATTTCCCTCGTTGTTTCCAATCTACTCGGCCGTTGTGCAGTTGAAGGTCGAATGATCGAGTCCAAAGAAGTATTCGGAAAGGGGGCTCGATGAAAGCTCATCCGCAATCCGGATTCACACTTTTGGAAGTCATGATTGCCGTTGGAATTCTTGCAATCGGGATCGGCACCATCATCATCGGCGAAAGCAATAGTCTCGACACCACCATTCGAGCTAAGAGAATGACCACGGTCGCTACTTTGGCAAAAAATGCGCTCATCGAAGCTGAACGTGAAATGAGCGGCAAGAGTTTTACCGAAGTGAAAGACGAGGAAACCGGGCAATTTAAAGCTCCGTTTGAGGAATACCGCTGGGTACGTAAAATCAAGGAAGTGAAATTTCCCGAAATCGATCTTCAGAATGCGGATGATGCGCTATCCAAGGAAATGATCAAGACGATTGATGAGAATGCAATGCGAGTGGTGAAAATTGCCACGAGTTATTTTTCAAAATCCACGCGTGAAATCACCGTCACCATTCTCTGGACAGAAAAAAAAGAAGAACAGAAATACAGCGTAAGCCAATATTGGGTAGATCTTAACCATGAAATCAATATCAATCCGACAGACTGATCGGTCATCCGGCAACTCGATTTCTGGATTCACGCTCATAGAAGTGATGATCTCACTTTTCATTCTGGTCATCATTGGAGTGGCAACGTCGAAGGCAGTAATCGATGCGGCGAAACTGAAAGAAAATCTAAAAGATGAAACTGAGTTCAGCAGTGAGTTTCGCACTTCTGTATCGTTGATTGAACGTGACTTGAACCAAGTATTCAATCCCAGATGGTTTCTACCGCCGGGTACCAATCCGTTGAATCCTTATGATCCTCCGACACTAACCTTACCTGGAAAAATGAATGCTCAAGATGTGAATAACAAACTTCGAGGTACGGCCTTTCAATCCTTCGAATATTGGGGAAAAGTCTTGAGCGTCTCGGGAATCCGCCCTTCCCGCTTTAAAGGCGATGAGAAATCGATGAGTTTTGTTTCGTCTTCCCACATCCGGATCTATCGTGAAAAACATGAATCCATTTTTGCCAAAGTGAAATACGAATTGGTGAAGCAGCCAGAAAACCCGAATCTTACTAAAGAGCAAAATCAGCAAAATGCCGATCTGTTTTCACTCGTGAAAACAGAAAATGCCAGGGCCTTCGATCTGGAAGAGCCCCGCGAGGCACCCTACATCCAGTATTTTACGATCTTGAACCAGATCAAATCGCTGAAATTTCGCTATTACAAGTTTGGAGAAAAAAATCCACTGAACTCCTGGGATTCCGATAATGATGAGTTCAAGGGCTCTTTTCCTGAGTCAGTCGAAGTCGAATTATCACTGCGCGCCTTGAACGGCCGAACCATGGATGCAAACATCCTTTTTAAATTGGAGACACCGAATGAAGTCCTTCCATCGACTTATTAGGAACAGACGGGGTGTCGCTCTCTTTATTGTACTGACTGCAATGGCAACGTTGGCGATTTTTCTTGGGGAAATCACCTACACCGCTCAAATCAACCAAAAATTAGCTTATGATCGCTTGGACAACGTCAAGGCAACGGCCCTTGCCAAAAGCGGAATGCGCCTTGCCCTGTTGAGGATTCGCGCCTATTTCGAACTGAAAAAAATCATTAAGCAACTTGGCGGCGAAGATGTCGCTCCCAAGGAAATGATCGAAAAAATCTGGAATGAACCGCTCACGATTCCTTACACCGGAGACCTCACCGGTTTACCGACTTCCGTAAAAGACACCATCGAAAAATTCAGAAAAGACAGTGGATTGGAAGGTAAGCTCTACATCTCCGTACTTTCCCAATCCTCAAAATTCAACTTGAACAGCTACCTCACTCCTTTTGTACCGCCTCCGGTATCCGCATCCGGGTCGCCCACACCAACACCGATGCCAAATTCTACTCCTGCAGTATTTAACGCAGCAGAAGCACGCGAATTACTGACTCAGCAAATCACCCAAACGATTCAGAATAAGTTTGATGAAGACGAGAAGTTTCGGAATGTTTACCGTAACCTCAGGATTTCCGACCTCGCCGACGACATTATGTCATGGAACGACCTGTCGTATGACAGTCTTCGTTCTCAATCCACAGACCTTCCCCTGAAACGGGCTCCTTTTTACGATATTTCTGAACTTCATTTTCTTCCGAGCATCGATGATGAACTCTACAATTTGCTTGCTCCAGCCTATTCCACCACGGTGAATTCAAAGATTAACGTCAATAAGATTCTGGAACCCGCTTTAGCGGCGCTGATTCCCTCCATGACCAAGGAGGAAAGAAAAAAGTTTTTCGAATATCGGGATAAAACCCCAAGCACCACCGACACCAAGAACAGTGGTGACGGATCACCTGCTCAAAACTCTGGGGGTGGACTCTTCAAGGATATTGCTTCTTTTTTTGACTATCTTTCGAAAAACATTGCGGCCTTCAATAGTCCGACCAAAATTCAGGAATTCAAGGACAGTCTGATTAAACGGGGATTGGTGATCGATGTAGATGAGAGTCAATTTTTGGTGCACATTGAAGCGACCGTCCATCAGACCAAAAAAACGATGGAAGCCATTGTGGAACAAGTAAAAGAGGAACCGGTATTACCGAACACCCCTCCCTCCATGGACACGACCTCAAAAAATAGTGGTCTGAGAGTCATGGAAATGCGGTTTTTGTAGCATCGATGTACAAAGAAAGGATACAATAAGCCTATGCGAGTCGTTGGAATGGACATTCATGCTGAACGCGTCAGTGCCGTTGAGATCGACACTGCATTTGGCCGTTTTGAATTAAGAGATACCCATCAAATCAAGGTGATGGAAGGAACCTCAGCGGAAGAAGCCGCAAACCGGCTAATCAATTCTTTACTTCGTAAACCAGATCGACTGGTCATCTCTGCACCCTCAGAGATGTGCACTTTTCGAAATTTACAGATCAACAGCCGAGACAAAAAAGCTGTACGCTCCGCTCTTGAATTTGAACTCGAAGATGACCTACCCTTCGACAAAGACAACCTTCACTACGATGCCGTTACACTTTCTGTCGGACCCCAAGGTTCAGCGATTCATGTCGGTGCAGGAAAAAAAGAAAGTTTTAAAAGTTTCCTCGAACATTTGAATTCCTATGGAATTGACCCGGAAGTGATCACTACCGACCCTTGGGCGTTTCGAACACTTTTACAGAGAATCGGAACCGGAAAACCCATCATGCTTTTCGGTTTGGAAAAAACCAAGACTTACGTCTACATCCATCACGAAAACAAGCCGGTTCTCTATCGAGAAATTCAATTTGGAATCAGGAAAATAGAACAAAAACTTGCTGAAGATCTTTCTGGAACCCAGGAACAGATTCGATCGTGGATTCACGATGTCGGTTTCAATGGCATCGACCAGAAAGTTTCTGAATCCATTTCAGAAATCTTTGCGGCGCTGGCACCTGAAATCAAGCAAATCGAATTGGCCGCAAGACATTCATTAAAAGAATCCATCTCCCACATCTGGATCACCGGAGAAGGAGCATTTATCCCGGGGTTTTCTCACTGGCTATCAGACATCACTGGAAAGAGTGTCGACTTATTTCGCCCTCTAAGCTTGCTCTCTAATCAAAAATTATCTTATTCCGATTCCTCTGAAATCGATTTTGGTAAGGCGATCGCACTGGCCATGACTGCGATCCCTATGGACAAACTTCCACCGATTAATTTCAGAAAAAATGAATTTGAAAAGCACTCCGCTGATAAAACCTCGACCTGGGAAACGATCCGCAAACCACTTCCCTATATCGCCATCACGGCTTTGGTTTTTTTCGCGACGAAATCAATCGAACTCCAGTATTACAAAGGACGCTTGAACGAAGTTGATGAAAGCCTGAAACAGTCTGTGAAGAATTATTTTTCAATTTCTTCCGGTTCTAACATCTCAGACAACTCGGTGAGAAATTATCTTGCGGATATGGATAAACTGAAAAAAACGGTTCAGTCCGAACTCTCCAGAGAGCGGGAACTGAGCAAACTTTTCAGCCCGAATAAAAACTCACCCATCAATTTCCTCAAATCCATTTCCCAGAATATCGGAAAAGATATCGTAGTCGACATGATTAAGTTCGATGCGGGATCAGACCTTGTCGACTCCTACAAAGAAAATCGAAGTTTCAAAACCGAACTATCCTTTTTGGTAGCCAATCCGCAGATGATGGCGAAACTTTCGGATGTCCTCGAAAAAACCTACCACATGAAAAAAGGAGCTTCTGAAGAGGTCAATGAAGATGGACGCAAAATTTTCAAAATCTCTTTCAATGGCTCCGTGGAGTCCGTCAAATGAATCAAAAGTTGAAACAATTCACCCAACAACTGAAAGATCAGGAGTGGTTCCAACAGATTCAGAGTGCGTTTCAACAACTCTCACCCGAACAACAAACCTATGTGAAATGGGGTGGTTTTTCTGCTATTTTTATCGCCTTTATCATGCTCACTTGGAACATCAGAAGCAGTTCCAGTGGAATCAAGGATGAATACTATCAAAAACTGGAACTCACCCAAGTATTAAACCAGGGAGGTGATGAACTTCGCCGCCTCAAGGGACAAAGCGCGGGCATCAATCAATCCTCTACCCAAACTTGGAAAAAAACAATCGAATCACTCGCCGCCGCACAGGGACTTCCTCCTGAATCGGTAGAAATTCTCAAAGAATCACAAGGAAATTCCCAGAACGTCATCCAGGAGTTTTTACTGGAAGTGATGATCAAGGGAATTGCTGTTCAACCTTTGGTTCAACTTCTCTACCAGATGGAACATGCACAACCTCCCATCAAATTGAAGGGAATGAAAGTTGAGCCCGTGAGTGGCGGAAGCACGTTGAATGCAAAACTCAATCTCAGCGGTTACATGGCTAAAGAGGTGAAATCAAAATGAGCGCCATCCAACAGGGATTAACCCATAGCCAGACGACTCAGGAGTCACTTTCACTATTCAAAAAAATCGTTCTTGGTTTTTTATTTGTCCTAATTTTACTGTTTTTTACCCTGACCAAACTACCGCAGGCTAAAATCACCGGATTAGTCCAAGGCGTGGTTCAGCAATCCTTGGATCCTTATGGAATCTACATTTCCGATCAAGGCAGGGAACTCTCCATCTGGAAGGGCTTTCAGTATCGCTTGATCCAGCCCTCGATTGAACTTCCTGACTTGAGTCGAATCGAATTGGACTCCCTGGTGGTATCCCCAAAACTTTCTTCACTGATTACCGGAAAAATTGGAGCTGAATTGGAAATCACCCAAGGTCCCGCTACCCTCACTTTCGATGGCACGATTCGCGGTGATTTGATTGATGGAACCGTAAATTTGAATTCGATTGATCTTGGAAAATTTGGAATTTTGTCTTTTGTGGGAGGAATCAAGGGTTCTGGCCTGATCAATGGGAATATTCATCTCGATGGTCACTTGGCTGATCTGCCTTCTCTGATTGGCAATATTAACTTGAATCTGAGTCGAATTCATTTTGAAGAGCAGAACCTTTTTGGTTTTCATCTTCCCGACATGGATATCAAGGAAGGCGTCATCAACGCTCTCATTCAACAGGGAAAAGTTCAGATGAAGCAGATCGTGATCGGCAAAGGTGCTGATGATATTCAAATTGCAGTGACCGGTGATATCGGACTCAATCGAAACATCAATTCCAGCAATCTGAACTTACGGACTCTCATTGGACTTTCTGACAAGATCAAACAAAGCATTCCCCTGCTCGATACGATCTTGGGATCTGCAAAACAATCAGATGGCAAATACGCCTATAAATTGACAGGTTCATTGATGGCTCCATTTCCTGCTCCGGATCCACAAAAATAATTCTTTTTTAACACCTAGCAGTCACCTTAACATTGAAGAATGAAGACTTTTCATCATTCCCTTCATTTTTCCAAACTACTGATTTCCTGCCTGACTGTCATTTTCCTTAGCTCCTGCAATCTATTTGCGTTTGTCGACAAACCCAGCGGCGATGCCCAATTGCTCGATGCCGCTCGTGCCTGTCTGGACAGAGCTGATTATCAGTGTGCCCTGGATTATTACAAGCAACTCTCTAATTCTTTCATCGACGTAAAAATCAGCGAAACATCTTTAACCAACCTTGCGAATAAAAATATTTTCAAGATGTCAGATCTGTTCATCTCACTGGGAAGCGACACGGGTAACGCAGGATCATTCTCTTTTCTGTCGGAAACCATCGCCATTAGAGGAAAAATCACCGCAGCTGATCGGGCAATCATTCAGAATGCGTACGCAGACTCAAGCTTGATCACTAACGAAACGATCAGAAACTATATGCAATTTATAACTTCATTGGTGATGACCAACCATCTTCTTGCCAGTTCAGTTGGAGCAGACGGAAAGCTGACCGCCAGTGACATCGTGAAGAATCCTTCTGTATGCTTGAGAGTGGGAAATGTAAATTGCAATCGGGTTGAATGCGAAAAACCAGATGGTTCTGCACTCGTTGATTCTTCTGAATTATTTCCACATGATGATGCAGATTCGATTGCCACACAAACGAACTGGGAGACTAATCCATCGATTGGAAAAGTCATTGTCGCCGCAAGTGCGGCCAATGATGCCAGCAATATTCTATTTGGTGGCGGTTCCGGCGGAGGAATTGGAGAAATTTTTAAAAAAATCAAGGAAAACCCGGGTACTTCTGATTGTCAAAAACGCTATGGAGTACTGAACGCTCTCTTTTCAGAAAATTAATCAAACCGAAGGTGAATCATGATCAATCCTAAAAAAGTTTTAGTTAAAAACACCCTTCCGTTACTCCTTTCAATGCTTGCTTCTAACACATTGACTCCAGTTGCCCTCGCCTTTGATCCGATCATTCGCCCCTACCAAACCGTGCGAACGGCCGGCATGGGAAATGTTCGTTATACGACTGGTTTTTACGAAGATAATTTTAATGCGAATCCGGCTAGAATCACTGAGAACCCGCAAACCCTGTTTCAATTACCAAAGTTCACATTGGAAGCTGGCGGCGGAACTCTTTCCTCCATCAGCGAAATGCTTTCTTCCAACTCAGGGGGGTTTGACACCTTTTCAGATTCGGTTGGTAAACCACTTTCAGCGCGCTTTCAGATGTTGTTTCCAGCATTTTACAAACCTAATTTTTTCTCCCCAGATTGGGCTTTTGCATTTGGCGTACCCGTCAGCGCACAAGTCATGGGCCAAATTTCTCAATCAGGTTTGATCACTCCGACGACTGTAATCGGAGGTGGTCCTGCTTTTTCCGTCGCTAGAAGATTACTTCCTGAAGAGCGACTTTCAATCGGTACCACCATTCATGCTGACTTTAGAGCTACCGCTGGTAAAGCTTACAATCTCTATGACTTGCTCAGAGATAACATCAAGAACACCTTGAGCGGCGGAAGCGGGATGAATATTGATTTTGACCTTGGAAGTACATTCCGTCCACATTGGGGACTCGGCGGTCTCAACTACGAATTAGCATTTGCCATCAATAATGTACTGGGAGGAACTTACGACAATCTAGGTGGAAAAATTCCGGGTTGGTCTGGATTGCCGACCCCTTCTCCTCGCTCCTTTAATGTCGGCTTAGCTGCAAGAAAAGATTCGATTTGGGAATTTACAAACTTCATGCTTGCTTTGGAATTCACGGACATGGGTGCGAATGGAAATGGAAGTATATTTCGTGACATTCATCTCGGCTCAGAAGCAACTTGGAAATGGTTAAAATTACGGGCAGGAATCAACCAGGGATATTGGTGTGGTGGACTTGGATTCTATTTCAAATACTTCAAGATGGACTTTGCCACTTACGGAGAAGAGATGGGACTCAATGTGGGTAGTGCGCAAGATCGCCGCTATGCCTTGGACTTCGGATTTCATATTTAAAAAAAAAGCACCCTAAACGGGGAGGGCCCGCCTGGGTGCTTTTCAAAGAAATTCAAAAAAAGACTATGGCTCACCTTCGAAGTTTTCGATGTCTGTTTTGATTTTAGTTATTTTTCCGGTCAACATTCCTGAAATTTCATTCCTCACTCTACTAGCCAACATCACTACGATGACGAGAATCAGAATATATTCAGTGGTAGACTGACCTTGACGATCCTTAATCTTTCTACGGATACGCGTTATCAAACTCATTTTACTCATCGTTGTCCCTCCCATTACTTCAGCTCAAATGCTGATCGTCAGAATGCCGTCAAAACTTGAACGATATTCTGAGCACAACTGATCTTTTTAATTATCTCACCGATTAAAAAATAGTCAAAGATGTGTCTCTTCTGACACGGAATTGACTATTATTAAACCTTTGAAGTAGAATAAAAGAAGTGAAGGTCAATTTACGCGCCGGTAACGGCCGGTAAAAAGGTCGATTCAAATGGAGAACATTGCTTGAAACGGGTACCGATCACCATACAGTACAAGAACAAGCCTGACATGGTCGTGCATGGCTACGCTCTGACTCATGATATTCAGTCAGAACAGGTTTCATTTTTTACTGCACAAAAATTTCCTGTCGACGAAGAGCTGATCATCACCTACAACCTGAACGGAAACGAAATGCAATCCATGAATGTGGTCTTGAGGCAAATGCATGAACAGATCTCATCCGGTCGGGTCATGAATGCTTTGCCTACCGAAGAGAATCCTTTTCCTGCCCGTAAGTTTTATCGATGCTATACTTCTGTGAAAATGCCCGCAAGCGGTGCTGGATCCAATGAAGGTTCAGAAACTGAAACTCCTGAATTAAAACAAGCTGCGTGACTGAGTTCAGGAAACCAAACTGATAAAATCATCCCAATTATTTTTGAGACGGGCTTTCAATTTAAAGATTGCCTGGGAGTGTAATTGACTGACTCGAGATTCAGTCACGTCCAAAACACGGCCAATTTCCTTAAGGTTTAAATCTTCATAATAGTAAAGAGAAAGCACAAGACGCTGCTTTTCGGGAAGATCCTCAATTGCCTCACTCACCAGACTCTTGAGGCTGGCAACATTGACTTCACTATAAGGATTAGCCGAACGGGAACCGTGTTCTCCACCACTATGCAAAGAACGTTTATCCGAATTCGAAAGGTTCGCCAGATCATCATAGGAAAGAAGAGAAACGCTCCTCACTTCATTCAAAAGCTCATGATACTGATCGGTTGTCATGCCAAGCTCAATGCAGGCTTCTTCATCAGTAGCCTGTCGACCTTTTTCCTGTTCGATTTTTGCGTAAGCTCTCTCGAGAATCTTTGCCTTCTCTCGAACCGAACGAGGAACCCAATCCTGAGAGCGCAGTTCATCTAGGATAGAACCACGGATCCTGAATTCAGCATAAGTTTTGAACTTGTTGTCTCTCGAGGAATCATATTTTTCTATCGCGTCCATGAGACCGATCACCCCCGAACTGATCAGGTCATCCAACTCGATATTTGCAGGCAAACGTGCTGCAATTTTTTGAGCAATGAATTTGATCAATCCGGAATATTCAACAATCAGAGTGTTGCGATCTGTATTTAAGGGAGAGAAATCGCCCTTCACCAGTTTATTGCCAACAGCTGATTCCTGAATGAGCTCTTTTTCGAGCTTCTGCTGAACAGCCGCCTGCTCTTCAGCTTTCTTCCTGGAATCTCCAGCAGCCTCGATTGCCGTCTCAACGCTCTTCTTGCTGACTTTTACGACAACAGAATCGTTCTTTCCATCAGAGACAGAAGATGACTTACCCCTTTTGGAAGGAACAGCCTCATCAGCCTTTTGGTACTTTTGTAATGCAGATTTCTTTGTTGTCCCCATTCCTCACCTCTCCATGGCAAGCTATTTAAAATCAGTGTATCAATACCCTTACGTCGATGGATACGGTCATTTTTTGCCCATCAGACAATATTCAATATAGAAGCAGCCAAACGTTCTGCCGTTGCAGATTCCCAATCACCTGTCACCTTTTTGCCACTCAAGAAGATGGTCACCGGTATTCCCAGTCTGCTTGAGATCGAGTAAATCGAACCAAAAGAGAATGACTCATCCATTCTCGAAAACATCAGGCTATTTGGTCTTAACTTCAAATACAGGCGTGATTGTTCATAGGTCTCGAGATCGCGAGACACGCAAGAAATCACATAATGAATGTTTGCTCCCGGTGCAGCTGACAACAGATGACCTAGACTCTTGATTGCATTCTGGTCTTTCACAGGAATCGAAGGAGTATCTATAAAGATTCGATTACATTGGCTGAGATCCTGAATCGCAACCTGAAGTTCTTCCATTGAAGAAACCAGACGATAAGGAACATGAAGGGCTTTAGCGAGAACCCCCAAGGAGTCCACTGCCTCCTCATTTGAAAGTTGAATGCGGATCACTCCCATGCGCTCATTGCGTGTACGAGCCGAATGCGTTGCAAGCTTGGCAAGAGAACTCGTTTTTCCGGCCCCACTGGCACCGACGAAAACATGGATCGACTGTCCATGAACCTGCCCCTCTTCAAAGAAAGACACAACTTTAGTTTGTTTGAGTAAGCGATCTGCAACTGAATCCAGAACTTTTTCTCGGTCAGCTCTTGCTTCCACCGGCAAATTCCTAGCCACATCGCGCATGATCTGAATCGCAAAACGCTTTTCCACACCGGAATGAAGAAGCACTTCGTACGATTCCTGAAGAGCATCGGTAGCAGAAAATGGTGAATCAGAATCGACGAAATCAGGCTTGTTTCGATCTTTCTGAACGGAAGCCCTTAGTTCTTCGACGAGGCGCTTAAGGTGTTCCACTTCTTCTTGAAGTGCAAGCTGGCTTTGGTTCTTGATCGTGCTGAAATTTTCAACAGCTGCTTCGATTCTACTCGGCACTGTAAATTGAGGAATGTTTTCAACCGGTGGAACTTCGTTTTGATGTGAATAAGATGCTGATTCATCATCTTGGATATCGGCATATCTCACTGCTGTTCTTTTGTTACGATTACTGAGTTGAACATTGTCTCTTTCCAATCGTTTTTCAAGATAGTTATCGTAGACATCCACCTGCTTTTGAGCAGAAAGAGTCTGAATTTTTTGCTGGTAAGCATCCGGAATTTTTTTCTCTACCTTGGATTTCTTATCCAGGGAGCGGTCGGAAACAGCTGCAGTCACCTCTACCGAACCTTTAGACATTAATCCAAAACCCTTACGGTTTTGTTTTGTCTGAAGGATGATCGCCTCTGGACCAAGTTCTCTCTTGATCGCATCCAATGCTTCCTGCAATGTTGGCGCTTCGAATTTCTTAACTTGCATATGCTAACCTCACTGTTCCGAATGAACGGATATTAACGGACGGACTCAATTCGTTATGGGATAATACGGTTATGTTTGGGATAAATCGGTCAACCAACTGCTTCACATGATGTCGAATCAAAGGTGAACAAAGAACCACAGCCTGGTTGGATTCCTGCAATAATGCCGCAGCCTGATCGTTTAGTTCTGAAATAAACTGGCGGACAAAATCAGGGTCCAGGGAGAGCTGTGTACCTTGGTCAGTTTGTATGATTCCAGAAGCGATGGTTTCTTCCACCTCTTTGTCCAGAGTCAAGAGGGTCAACTGACCATCAAACCCAACCAGTTTTTTCGTAATCGTACGTGCAAGAATGGTCCTGACATGTTCCGTGAGCATGTGTGCATCTTTTTGATGAGGAGCCATTTCTCCGATCGCCTCGAGAATACTTTTCAAATCACGAATGGATACACCCTCACGAAGAAGGTTTTTAAGAATCTTGAGAACCAATCCCACTGAAACCACATTGGGAATCAGATCTTCCACTACTTTCGGGGCAGTTTGCTTCACACCATCGAGAAGAGTTTGAAGCTCCTGACGACCCAGCAATTCGGAGCAATTTTGTCTCACTACTTCTGTTAAATGGGTTGCGATCACCGTACTTAAATCAACAACGGTGTAGCCGGCATAACTTGCACGATCTTTATCATTCACCGAGATCCAGAGAGCATCCAAACCGAATGCAGGTTCCTTAGTCGGAATACCCTTCACTTTTTCGGTCACATTACCCGGATCCATCGCCATCAAATGGCCCACCATCAAACTACCGGTAGCGATTGGAATACCTTTGAGAAGCACCTGATAGTCTCCTGGTTTTAATTCCAAGTTATCGCGGATTCTCAGCGGAGGTACAACGATCCCCATTTCCATTGCAAACTGCTTACGGATTCCGGTAATCCTCTCCAGGAGATCGCCATTTTTGTCTCCATCCACCAAGCTGACGAGTCCATATCCGACTTCCAACTCAAGCGTGTCAACGCCAAGAAGACTTTCAATTTTTTCAGGTTCTTTTTTATCTTTTTCGGTTTCCTTAGCCTTGGCCTCTTCGGATATACGAAGAGTTTCTTTCTTCGACATACGGTTGGCAAGAATAGCAAATCCAGCCCCCATCACGGTGAATGGAATAAAAGGCAAACCTGGAATGATTGCCAAAGTCCCCATGACTCCTGCTCCAGCGTAAAGCGCTTTTGGCTGAGAGAAAACTTGTTTACCCAAATCCGTTCCAAGATCATTTTGTCCGCCTGAACGGGTGACAATGATACCTGCAGCAACGGAAACGATGAGGGCTGGAATTTGTGTGACCAAACCATCCCCGATCGTGAGCAAGGTGAAAGTTTGAGCGGCATCACCAATGGACATTCCCCTTTGAACGGCTCCGATGACGATTCCACCAATCATATTGATGAAAACGATCAGGATGCCGGCAATGGCTTCTCCACGAACAAATTTGCTCGCACCATCCATGGCTCCATAAAAATCAGCTTCTCTTGCAACTTCTGCACGTCTGGTTCTTGCAGTTTCTTCGTTGATCGCGCCAGCATTCAAATCAGCATCGATCGACATTTGTTTACCCGGTAATGCATCCAAGGTGAATCGTGCTGCAACTTCAGCTACTCTACCAGCACCCTTGGTGATGACGACAAAGTTAATCACTACGAGAATGGCAAAAACAACAATACCGACAGCATAATTTCCACCGATCACAAATTCCCCGAACGAGTGAATCACTTCACCCGCTGCAGAAGTTCCGGAATCTGCACCTCTCAGCAAAATGATCCGAGTGGTGGCGACATTCAAGGAAAGACGATAAAGAGTAAAAACCAAAAGCAATGTTGGAAAAGAACTGAACTCAAGTGCCCTTTTGATGTAAACCGAAGTCACCAGCATGATCACCGAAACAGCAATCGAAAGTGATATCAGCAGGTCCATGACAAATGGTTGCATCGGCACAATCATGATTGCGAGAACACCAATCAAACCGACAGCCATCAACATGTCAGGACTCTGGAAAAAACGATTGATCAATGAGTTTTTTGGTGCAGCCTGATTCATCTTCCCTGATTCCTCACGTTCCGGCATTCAATGAGTTCAACATCCTTGTGAACTACATATTCAAATTTTAGCACCATCACGCGTCTGGTTAAAAGTTTTTTGTTCTTGTTTTTTCTGGAAAAACCGTCAAAACAACGGCGTCAAAAGAGCATCACTCACACTCAAACAGTTTTATTCTTGAGCTTGTATACGTATGCAAGAACTTCTGCAACAGCCTGGAACAAGGAACGAGGAATCACCTGTCCAACCTTTACGCTTTTGAACATTGCGCGTGCAAGAGGAACATTTTCCACCAAAGGGACTCCAGCATCTTTTGCAATTTTCTTGATGTTTTCGGCCATGAAGTCGGCACCTTTGGCGACCACTTTGGGAGCAACCATCTTGTCCTTATCGTAACAAAGAGCAATGGCAATGTGGGTCGGGTTCGTGACGATCACATCCGCGCTCTTCACCGCTTTCATCATTCGCTTTCGAGCCATATCGCGCTGGATAGAGCGGATTCTCGACTTGATGAGCGGATCTCCTTCTTGTTCTTTAGCTTCTTGTTTTGCTTCTTTTTTGGTGACGCGAACTTGTTTGCCAAATTCACGTTTTTGAAGAAAAAGGTCAATCGCAGCAAAGACGGAGAGAACCCCCATCATCGCGATAAATAAATTTCTTCCCGACTTTCCGATCATTTCAAAAATCGCCTTCGGATTTTGAAAAATCAAAGACGGAGAATCAATGATGTTACTCTTTACCATGACGTAAGCGACATAAAGTACGATCATTCCCTTGATCAAAACTCGACCAGTCTCTACCAGATTTTTCATGGAAAAAATTCGTTTTAATCCATTCAATGGATTGATCTTTCCCAGATCAGGGGTCAATGTCTCTGTAGAAAAAATGAATCCTATTTGCGCCAGATGAGAAACAATACCCAAAACAAACCCTACGATCGAAATAGGCAAGCCGATTTTGGCGACGACACCCAACATATCCATTAATCGTTCGCCCGCCAGCTTCTGCATGTCATCACCCGGTTTGGAAACCAACCCTTGTGAAAACGTATCTTTCATAAATCGAATGATCTCTTCCGCAAATCCGGGGGCCATCATGAACAAGGTCAAGCCAGAGGCAAAAGCAACCAGCAAGGCTACCAGTTCCCTACTTTGTGCAACCTGACCTTTTCTTCGGAATTCTTCTAACCGATAGGGCGAGGCTTCTTCGGATAGATCTTCCGTGTCCCTTTCTTCGTTATTTTCCGCCATAGACCACCATGAATTGTTTCAAGTCTTCAAAGTGCGTTTGGAAAATACTAGCCATACCGCTTTGTACACTGGGATAAGTCACGAGCAATACAAAACCACCGATCAAAACACTGGATGCCATCGAAAGTGTGAGGATATTCAATTGAGGCAATGCCTTACCCACAATTCCATAAACGATATTGACCAACAACATGCAGGCAGCCATGGGAGCCGTCAGCTGCAGACCAAAAAGAACAGTATTGCCAACGAGACCGACCATGGAGTTTTTAAAGGCATCATTGATGACGAAATGCCCCTGAGGAATCAAACTGAATGTTTCGATCATCGCCCTAAGAAGCGTGTGGTGTCCGTCAAGAGCCAAAAAAGTCAACATCGCCAGAGCGCTCATGAATTGTCCCATGACCATGGTTTGATTTTCCATGTGCGGGTCATAAATGCTGGCCATGGAAAGACCCATGAATTGAGAGAAAAAATCACCCGCTACTTGAATCGCATGAAAAACAAGTTGAGCAACGAAACCTACGGTTAATCCCACCATGACTTCACTGATAATGGTCAAGAGCAGTTTGCCCGTTGTTTCTGACCAAATCAAAGCATCATCCACTTTAACACTCCCGTTACTTTTCAAGATCGGAAAAAGGACTGCCGAAAAAGTAATGGACAAGAGAATTTTCACCGGAGCAGGAACGGTTTTATCGCCAAAAATGGGCAACACAACCATGAGAGTACTGAGCCTCATCAGGACCATAAAAAAGCAGAGCAGATCTTCCGGGGTCCAGTTACCAAATACCATCAGTGAATCAAGTCTCCTGCTCCACCGAAAATACCGATAGCGTATTCCTGCATGATCCTCAGCATCCATGGACCCAGAACAATCAAGGTCAAAACAACCGCGATTATTTTTGGAACAAAAGTGAGCGTTTGCTCATTGATCTGGGTAATTGCCTGAAGAATTGAGATGACAATACCTACTGCCATTGCAACCAGCAGCACAGGACCAGAAAGATATGCCATTGTTTGAAGTGCATTGATCCCCATTTGCATTACTGTTTCTTCAGTCATCACTCACCCCCTATTAACCAAAACTTTTTACCAGACTTCCAACGACCAATCCCCACCCATCGACCAAGACAAACAAAAGAAGCTTGAATGGCAAGGCGATGGTCATCGGAGGAAGCATCATCATCCCCATAGCCATGAGAATGCTTGAAACCACCATGTCGATTACCAAAAACGGAAGATAAAGCATGAACCCCATTTGGAATGCTGTATTCAATTCACTCACAATGAAGGAAGGTATCAGGACACTGGTAGGTACTTCTTCACGGGTATTGGGTTTTTCCGTCTTGGACAGTCCAAGAAACAATTCCAGATCTTTTTCTCGTGTTTGCCCGAACATGAATTCCCGCATTGGCGCTTCTGCATTCGCAAATGCAGTCTTTTGATCAATTTTTTCTTCCAGATACGGGTTCAATGCCGTTTCCTGAATCTTGTTCCAGGTGGGTGTCATGACAAATAGAGATAAAAAGAGTGAAAGACCGACGATGACCTGATTCGGCGGCATCTGCTGAGCGCCCAGTGACTGCCTCAAAAATGAAAGGACGATCACGATTCGCGTGAATGAAGTCATCATCACGAGAATTGCAGGAGCCAGGGTCAAGACGGTCAAAAGCAAAACAATCTTCAGGACATTCACCATTTCGGTTGGCTTAGCACCGTTGACTTCGGCTCCGCCTCCCATATTCACGGAAATACTAGGTAATGAAAAATCACCAGAAGACACTCCAAGGCTGTTGCTCGCAGCATGAACGGGGCTACCTGCAAGACCGAATAATACCGCGGTCAACGCAAGAAACTTCTTCATGTTAAGCTCCCCAGCTTTTTTCTGATTTGATCAATGGTTCCACCTTTGGAAGAAACCGCTGGCATAGAGGCCCGTGGCAAGGCTTCAAAATCCGGCTGAGTTTGCGATGCATAAGCATTTCTCGCGATCATCGCTCCCGCACCTGTACTTTTTTTCAAGAGGGAATCAAAACTAGAAGCTGGTTGAATCGATGGCTCAGATAGTTCAGTACTTTCGATTTGCGGTGACTTTGTTTTTGAAATATTGGCTTCTTGATTCACGCCAAACATTTTTCCCAAAGAGGCAGCCACTTTTGGATCTTCCAAAAGATCCAGTTCCTGCTCATCTGCATCGAGCTGGGTGATCATCTGAATTTGCTCGGCGGTTACCGCAAGTACAAATTGTTGTCCTTTGATTTTCATCACAACAATACTTTGTTTTGGACCGAGTACATGGGTAGCGACAACTTCCATCAATGGTTTTGCTGCTGATTTTTGATTGAAAATACCTGAGAACCAGGATGGACCATTTACTTTCTTAGCCTGACCACCAATGGTGTTTCTGCGTTTGACATAAACCAGAATCATTCCAAGACCACCCACCACTAACAACATCGCCAGCATGGAGCGGATCGTGGATGGGCCTGGTTTGGCTCCACCTAACTTGGTTGATTTTTTTGGATTTCCGGTAAGGCTAACAGGTGCCTTTTCGGTCGCTGTTTCCGTTTTTTCGGCTACATTCGCTTTGGTTGGTTTTGAATCTTCCATTGCAGAGGTGATTTTCTCCAGCAATGAAGCATCTTCCGTAGCTCCCGGAACATTTTTAAGTTCCGGAAATTGGATATTGATTCTCTTACCGTCGATATTCCATTTGATCTTGTTTTTAAATCTCTCTGCATTCGAATCCACACTGAATCGAATTCGCACTAGATTGGGAGAGTACTGATAAGCAAAAACTTTTGAAAATGGTGCCTTCTCAGCATGCATCATTTTTGCGGGATAAATGGTCGCCCTGGCAATTGAAAATTGAACAATGTCCCGGACATAATCAACTTCAACTGAATTTTTTTCAATCGTACTGTCAAGAAGGATCTCTGTGCCTTGGTCCTGAAGCTTGATCTCACGTACAGTGATCGAAGCCGCAAATCCATTTTGATTTACCAAGAGTGATGTCAACAATGCGCATCCTGCGAACCAAATATTTACCATTATCCCCTATTCCCTTCATCCATGAATGGAATTTAAAAACTGAAACTACTTAAGCTGCTCAATACGCTCCATCGGAGAAAGAATATCTGTCAGACGGATTCCAAATTTCTCGTTGACAGTAACCACTTCACCTCGGGCAACCAAACGGTCATTGACGAGAACTTCCAGTGGCTCACCAGCAAACTTGGAAAGTTCCACGACTGATCCCTGAGCAAGTTGAAGAATGTCTCTGACCGACATCCGGGTACGTCCAAGCTCTACGGTCACCTTGAGTGGAATATCAAGAATAAAATCTAAAGAATGGACTCCCTCTTGATTTTCAACTTTTCCAGCTCCGCCTTCGATTTTTCCAAAATTTGGTGTACTCATTTCAATTCTCCCTTTTCACTCTTCCGTTGAGCGTGTGACTTGAACCGCACGCATTCCTCTGGAAACTCCGAAGAAACACTTGAATTTCGGAACCCCTTCCACTTTCATCATTAATTCCCCGTCACAATCCTGATTCAATGGAATGATATCCCCGATATTCAGGTTTACGAGATCCGCGACGGTAATGGAAGTTTCTCCCAGATTAACTGAAACATTGGCTTCAACTTGTTCGATATGGGTTTCAAGATTTTGAATCCAAATCTTATCCGTCCGATCCGAATCAGACTGGAACGTTGAGTTTAATTTGTTTTTAATCGGCTCTATCGTGGAATAAGGAATGACGAGCGAAATTGTTCCGCTTGCGTTTTCCAATTCAACTTCAAATGTAGTGGAAATGATGACATCCGAAAGAGGAACCACACCGACAAATTGAGGGTTGGTTTCAGTACGAAGGTGCATCAGGCCGATCTTGTGAACTGGTGCCCATGCCTCTTCAAGGTCAGAGACCCCCAGTTGCAGGACCTTGTTCATGATCATCAATTCGATTCGAGTGAATTCTTTTCCTTCAGATTTTGTATAGGGACGATCTGTACCGCCGAAATAACTGTCGATCAGTGCGTACGCAAGCTTGGATTCGAATACCAACAAAGCATTACCGCGCAGGGTTTCAGAACGTAAAATTCCCACACAACTTGGGATCGGAAGTGTGTTCACAAATTCACCGAACTTCAAAAGATCGGTAGAAATAATCGAAATAGAGGCAATTTTTCTGAGTGAGTTAGAAAGCGACATTCGAAACAGTCGCACAAAGCGCTCATAAATCAGGTCGAGCGTTGGCATTTTTCCACGAATTACTCGGTCCTGGTTGGTCAGATCAAAATTCTGAACGTTTCTAAATTCCGTATGTTTGGGATTATTAGAATCACCGTCAATCGAACCCTCTGCAACAGCCTTGAGGAGCGCATCGACTTCTGCTTGACTAAGTACCTGATTCATCGCCTGCTACTCCTTTCTTGATCAGCTGCTGACTGAAAAATTACTGAAGAAAATGCCCTTGATTTTGCCTGTAACCAAAAAACTGTTCAAGGCGTTGCGGATTTCTTCCTTCAAATAGTTACGCCCCTCACCGGTCTGAAGATCGGCAGGTCGCTTACTGTTGAATAAATCAATAATTGAATTTCGAACCTGAGGCATTTTCATGTTTAACTCACGAGAAGTCTCTTCGTTGACAACTTCAACTGCAATCACCACACGGGCAAATTTGGGAGGAGCTCCCACGGCCGTGGACAGATTCACCGTAAATTGATCGAGTGATACGACAGTTTGCTTTTCTGTTTTTGCCTTATTCTTATCGCCACTTTCGCTGGATTCTCCACCGTGGCCACCCGATTCATGCGCACTTCCCGCTGATTCAGTTACAGCAGCTGGCTCATGTGTTGATAAATCGGCAACTTGTTCATTATTTTTATCTTTTTTGAACTGAACGAAAACGACTGCTCCAATTGCCAAAGTCAGGAACAAATTCAAAACCGAGAGGGTTGTTCCCAATTTGTTTCCGCTACTTCCGGTTGGAGCATCTGCTGCCGGAGCAGCTTCTTTTTTTTCTTCTTCCTTGGCCATAACTTTCAGGCGTCCTGCCTTGTTCCTATTTTTGCACGGACTGGGTGAAAACCACAAGGTGTCAAAATACCATTTTTAAATAATATTTAATAAAGGAGGGAGACCCGACATCAGTACTGCCTGACTGATTTTTGACGCCGGGTCCCCGTGACTGCTATTTAGTCCTTAAGCTGGACTGAACTGATCATTAAGTTCTCTTGAGATTGATCACTTCACCGAGAAGCTCGTCACCAGTACTGATGACTTTGCTGTTCGCCTGGAAGTTACGCTGGGCGGTCATCAAGTTGATGAACTCACTCGCGATATCCGTAGTTGAAGCTTCGAGAGTCTTAGAAGAAACTTGTCCTCTTCCGCCGCTCAATGGAGTACCAATGGTCGGCTGACCGGAGTTACGCGTTTCCTTGAATTTGTTTCCACCGGCTTTCAGAAGATCTTCCGGAGATTCAAATTTAGCGATTGCAATCTGACCAACGGAAACGGTTTCACCATTGGTGTAAACAGCAACCAATCGTCCATCATCTTCAAATTTGAGGGAACCAACGCTACCAGAAGTGTATCCATTCTGAATCGTCTTATAGGCTTCAGAGTTGGAACCATATTGGGTCATTTGAAGTCCATCTCCACCACTTTTGAGGTCTTTACCAAAGTCAAACTCAATTTTCTGATCTGCTTTTGAACCTTTGTTGAAACTGAAAGCTGAATCACAGCTTTGAGATTCCAATCTTCCTTCATCACTGAAGCGAAGCTTACCCGAAGCCTGTTGAACCATTTCTCCGGCCTTGCCACCTTCGACGTCCTCACCTTTAGCCATCGCACGGTATTCCCAGTTATGCTCATCAACCTTGTTGAAGTAAACTGTTACTGCACGAGCAGCACCATTGGTGTCATATACGGTTACACCAGTTGCAAAGTGAGCCGTTTTATCAGGATTTTTCGGATCAAACTTAACTTCAGTGTCTACGCGGGAATCCAGGTTTGCAAACAAATCAACCTTACCCGTTCCTTTTGCATCCAAAATAGATCGATCAATAGAGATGGATCCTAGTTTAGAAGTAATTTTACCATCGTCGTCTGCTTGGAAGCCGAGCACTTTTTCACCCGCACCATTCACGAGCTTTCCCTCTTTATCAAAGTGGAATGATCCATCACGGGTATAACCGCGGCCTTCTACACCATCAACGACAAAGAATCCGTTACCAGTGATTGCCAAATCGGTCGGACTTTCGGTTTGAGTCAACGTTCCTTGAGAGAACACAGTACGAATATTACCAAGCTTGGTTCCGCGGCCAGTGGCAGTGTTGGATCCCATACCATTAAGGGATTTTGCAACTGCATCTTTGAATTCAGGTCTTGCGGTTTTAAATCCAATGGTAGCCGAGTTGGCGATGTTGTCACCATAAACGGACAGAGCTTCACCTTGTCCTTGAATCCCGGTATAACCTGTATACATTGAAGAAAGAATACCCATAGCAGCCTCCTTGCTAGCTTTGTTTGTTTTGGTTGGTTTCCGATCAGTCAGTCACAGAAACCGAGGCTTCCCTATTGGGTCCAGCCTTTTTACCTTTTCCTTTTCTTCCACCATCACATCCTGTGATGATTTCCGCTTTCTTATTCAACTACACTTTCAGTATAAAACAGAATCTTTGTTGTGCAACTATTTTTTAAATAATTTTTATTTAAATAATCACTGCACCGTCAATATTCGTGAAAACGTTTCCATTCAGATTATTTTTGTCCATTGCTGTTACAACAGTTCTGTTTGGAACACTGACGATGAGAGCAGCCTTGTCTGTTAAAACAAGAGTATCTTGCACTCCCTTCGCATCCGCTTTACTGATTGCATCATTCAATCGAGACATTGTTTCCGGATCAAAACTAATTTGACGCTCTCTCAAACGCTGGGTAGCATGAGCAGAAAACTTCAATACCTGACCGATCTGCGAAAGATCCGCCTGATTCAATTTTGTTTCCTGAAGGTTGGATTTTTCAATCGCCTGATTTAACGATTGATCGAACTCGCCTTTCTGGATTGAATTTTCACCCTGAATTTTTCTGGAGTCCGAGACGTTTCCTGTCTGCCCGGGCACGCGACTTACATTAGGATAAAAAACTGGATTTGTTGCCATGATTCACCTCCTTTCCAAGTTAAAATTTACATTACTCGCTTAAACCGTTTGGAAAACCCGTTGAAGGCTCTTCATCTTCGGCACTTGCATTCAATTGTGATTTCGATGCTTCCAGTGCTGCTTGACCTTCAGGATTATTCAATCCAAGCTTTGCTTTCACGTTTTCAGGAAGGGCGAATTCCCCATTATTGCTAGATGCAGATTGAGTCTGGGAATTTAATTTCGACTCTTGAGACTTACCTCGAGCATCCCCTTCCAATCGGGTGATATTCTTCAAGCCAACCTTCTGAGGGTTTTTTGGATCGCCAACCAAGAAATTCGCTTCGCCGCCTTCAAAAGTCACGCCTACTACGGTTTCTTTTGAAATCGGGTTAATTTTAATTTTTGCACCTTGCTGATTTTCAGCATCGATACGAACTGAGTAGGTTCCACTCGAAGCCTGCATATTGCTTGAGTTTAAACCATCCCAATTATAAGTGTTGGGGCCCGCTTCCATCGCTTCCAATTCACGAACTGCAACTTCTTCACCTCGTTCATCCAGTACGGTGAGCTTAATTTTTGCAGCTGCTTCCGGAAGATCAAAGCTGATCGGTGCCAACGTCGCTTTTTGATGTGAAAAACGACCTTTATCTACGGTAACAGTTTTACCAATCATCATACTCATTGCCAATCGATCGGACGCACTACTCTTGTCGGCAAGTTTCTCGAGTGAGTTACTGACGTTTTTCATCTGCTCAACGCTGGTAATCTGTGCCATTTGGGTTGCCATGCGATCGGCATCCATCGGCTTGGTCGGATCCTGATGCTTCATCTCAGTAATCATGATTCTCATGAAATCATCTTTATCGAGAGCTTTTTTGACCTGCCTTGCTTCTTTTTGTTTTTCACCATAACGAGCTTGAAAAAGGGCTGTTGCAGAACGCTCGTCCAAAGGCTTTTCTTTGGGTACTGATTCATTACGGTTAAAATCCTGATTCAAAGGTAAGCCATTCACATCCATATTAAGCAATCATATCCAATCGGTTAGAGTCATTCGTTCGCATTCGATTCTGCATAGAAGACTTCGGTGTTACGAATGTTGGTTCCTGGTAATATTCCCGCTCCGGCGAATGACTTCCATCTCGAGAGGAATTTTCTCCACCCTGTCCGCCGAATTGCTGGAATCCAGAATTAGAGTCAAAGTTAAGCGATGGGTTATCAGCATTCATTACTGAAGCCGGCTGGGTCACAACATCAATACCCGTTAATGAAAGTTGATGACTGGACAGATGTTCTCGCAATGAGGTGATAGAATCTTCAATCATTTTTTTAGCTTCTTCACTTTGAGCCTTGATCTGAACGGTTACATTCTGACCGACAGTACGAACACTCACCTGTAATTCACCGAGATGGTCTGGACGAAGTTTGATTTTTATTTCACCATCTTGCCTTGCCTTACCCAGTAAATTCACATGATTTGCGATTTGAACCATGGACTCATTCGCTAAAACAGGCTTTTGTCCTGGAGTTTGCATCACCGTTGCTTCCAGTTTCAAAGGTACATTTTTGGACTCAGCATGAACCGGTGCCATCGAACTCATGAGATCATTTAATTCCTTTTTCTCACTGTTTTTTGACTTTGCATTCACCTTCAACCCAACAGAAAGTTCAGAAACAGCAGCTGGAATTTCTTTTGTTGGATTTTTTGAAATACCCCTCAAGCTCAGGAAGTCATTTGTCGATAGCTTCGATGAAGGGGTTTTTACCGGATTGAGATCATTTTCTTTAAAAAGATCCTTCACTTCAACAAAATCACTCTTCTCTGTCTCAAGATTACCATCATCTTTGATTTGCCATTCCATCATCGGTTGCATTTTTGATGGTATAGCAGAGGAATTCAGCGGCTGGTGCAGTGATTGATTAAACGATTGATTCATCTGACGAATGATCGATTGATTTAATTTTTCATTCGGAATATCTGACTTGGCTTCGATGGACTTTTGAGACTCTATGGATTTTTTTGATTCGACCGAATTCTGTAGATTCGGAACGAACCTCATCTGATTGGAATCAGCAAACTGATTCTTTACCGAATTCTGAACAACTGGTTGTTGATTCGACCTTTTCTGAACAGGAACAGCCGCCTCTTCTGTAGATGGACTCTCCATTTTTTTGATATCAGGCTGATTGAACGGAACCGGATTGGAAACAACATTCATCGCTAGAGCGATTTTATCGGAATCATCCGTCACCTCTAGTTTAGGTTGAGAATCTGATTCAGCTTCCACTTCCGTGGATTCAGGTGCGGTTAAAGAATCCAAAGTTTGCTCGAAAAGCTTCCCAAGATCTTGATCCGGTGAAGCCTTGGGC
>CAZZLF010000001.1:0-35424 GCA_964654965.1 uncultured Bdellovibrio sp. | reverse complement strand
ACGTATAACCATAAAACAATGATAAACAATTAATTACGGATTCCTTTCGTTTCTTGTCGGAACTACAACGAAAACAATGCAAAACCCGCTACTGGCTTGATTCTTAGCACCTTTAGCGGGTTCTTTTTTACCCATAAATCTCAATAAAAAGCCCACGAAAACGCACAAAATCCAACAATAAAATGTTACCATTGTGTAACTCTCAATGTTACCACAATGAAAAAACCTTCACCGACTGCGATACTTCGCAAGCGTAATAAATCCGCATCTGCTGGCATTATCTGGTTACGCATCCACTGTCCACACGATAACCAACGTATTTACATTTCTCTTGGGCTATCCCTGCCCGAAACTGATTGGGATAGTGACTTGGAGATGAGCCGCAAGACTAACCCAAAATACAAGGAGATAAATGCCACTATTCAGCAAGCAAAACAAAGGCTGCAAAATAAGATAGATAGCGCCTATTCTGCCGGGTTGGCAATGGATAAGCCTACACTATCCGCCGCCATTGATTCAGGGCAAAAACAGGGAGATTTTATCACGTTGTGGGCTGAAGTTATTAAGAGCCTGGAATCCGCCAACAAAGCACCACGGTACATCGAGCAGTATAAGTACGAAATGGAGCAGTTTAAAGCCTACGTTGGTGGTGTAATGCCATTTAGCAAGATAACAGCAGAATTTGTGCAAGGCTATCAAAATTACCTATCTTCAAGACCTTCAGCACGAACTAACGATGGCACGGTAATATCCAATAACACGGTGTTTAAAAAGATGTCCAAGTTCAATAATGTGGTGAATATCGCTATAAAAAGAGGGCTGATTAACAGCAAGGACGTGTACGGCACAATAGCGGTAAAGTATAAGCCACCAAAAAAAGATTACCTCACTTTTGAGGACGTTGAAAAATGGGAGCAGAAATTGTACGCAGGTGAATTTAACGCCTCGCTGCAATTCCGTAAGGTGGCCGCTAATTTTCTCATGGCTTGCTGCTCTGGCATTCGTATTTCCGACTGGGGTAAATGGGATATTGAGGAAACGCAGGGGAAACGATTTTTTAGGGTTACGGCAGCGACAAAAAACAAAAAGCCTATTGTGATATGCTTAGACAACTCCGCTAAGCTGGCACGTGTTGTTGAGTACATTCAGAAACACAAATTACGCTTTGACATGGACGAACAGACGACGAGAAAGTATGTAAAGCTGCAATGTGGCATGTGTGGCATTGAAGGCAAAATAACGCCACATTCAGCCCGTCACAGCTTCGGGTTTATCTTAGGTGTTGCGGGTTACAATGACAGCCAGATTGCGCAGCTTTTGGGGATTACACCAACCACAGCACGGGTGTACGTTAACAGGTACGATGCAGCGGTGAAAAGTGGGTTGGGTGGGATATAAAAAAAGGTAGTTAACGGCTACCTTTTTTTAAAAATTCAGCATTTGTAGAGCGATAGTAAATCGGGAAATTCAAACAGCCATATGGGGCAAGAAGCTCCAGAGCTTTACCTCGCAAATATACAACTTTCGTCTAAAAAACGTCTAAGTTTTGTCTAAGTTTTTTTTGCTGATGGAGGTTTAGACAAAAAAGCCGTTGATTGGCTGGTTCAACGGCAAAGACCTTGATTGTTCACCTACACAAGGTAGAAGCTCACTGCAAAGATAATTTATTCAGAGTAATTACAGGCGTTCAATAACTGATATGTTGGCTACCCAACGTTTTTTCGCAAGGTGGTATTGGGTAGGGCTATCAACTTGCTTTCGATTTTGGGCGTGCGTCCTGTTTCATCTCATGTAGCAAAACCCGCAATTCTTTAGATAGTTCAAGCATCTCGCTAACTACTTTCCTGTTCGTTTCGGCCAAGTCTCTGTTCGCCGCCGCAAGGGTGTGGATTGTCATGTCTTTTTCATTTAAGGGTGAATAATCAGATGAAGTTACGGAATTATTGGCATTATCGGCAGGTGTTTCTACGGTATTTTTATGGGCATTTACGAACATTGGACCATCGCCAGTAAGCAACCAAGTTGCTGAAATCCCAAACTGTGTTTGTATTTCGGATGCCATTTTGTGCGACACATCCTCACTTCCATTAAAAACCCTACTTACATAGGCTTTATTATACCCTATTTTATCGCCAAAGTCTTTTTGATTCAATACTTTTTTTTGGTACAGCAATTCGCTGAAAGCCTTATGTAGCCTAACTTTCATAACACATATTATAAATTGCAAAAACAAATATCTTGACCGTGTTGACTTTTTTGTAAATTCCGTTGCTATATTTGTGTCACAATAATTGATTTAATAGTTAAAACAACACAAAGTATGGTAAAAGCAGCGAATAGCAAAGAGGCGAAAGAGCAGCTAACAAAGTACATAACCGAAAACAAGGCGTTAATGACTGAAGACCGGATTGTAAATTTTGCATCAAAGCACAATTATTCAATATCTCACATAAGGGCAATTGTGTACGGTACGCAGAGCGGTTCAATGCGTGTACTGAATCCTTTGAAATCATACATAGAAAAATTACAGGTTGCCTAACCACACTAAAAATCGTGCCAAGATGAGTTACCGCAAATTCAACATTAATAATTATGTAAAAGTTAAGCTGACTGACTACGGCTTACAAGTTTACTGCGAGCAGTTCAATAAACCGCTTTTGGGTTTTCCTACTCTAAGAGAACACCTAAAAACACTTGACAGTGTAAAAATGGAAGCGGACAGCGAAGGTCATCACTCTTTCCAAATGTGGCATTTTATGGAGTTGTTTGGTAGTAGTGTAGGGATAGCAAAAGATAAAGTTTTTGAGCTTGATATAATAATTGAAGATAAAGACTTACAAACTGTATAACCCATGACGCTCACCCTGACAGAGAAGCAACTACAATCGTACATCCGGCGTGAAGTTCAGCGGCAGTTGGAGGCACGTCCTGTCACGTCCGACTGGATAAGCGGGGTTGAGTTCAGGAAGCGTAATAACCTAAATCTAAGACAGTTCGAGTACATGCGGGATGTGGTAATGAAACAAGACATCGAGGCTTACCGCAAGATTTTCAAGATGCAGGGCGCACGTTGGCAGGTGAATGTAATCGAGTACAACAAGTATAAAAACAGATAGCATGAACAACAAACTAAGATTCTTTGCGGCGCACTTGGGGGCAAAAGTTTTAATTGATTATCCTTCAGGAAATTTCCCTCAATATGGTATATGTAGTTTGGATTTTTTAAGAAAACTACATGATAAAACCGACCAATTGTGCACTAATTGGAAGTGGAACAAGCTCATTCTCCGCTCCATGTCCAAGATAACGGACGAGGACGCTATCGAGGTGGCGAAGTCTCTTGCTAATAACACAGATGTTGAAGGCGTTGAATACGGTGCTGATAATGAATGTTTAACTTTTATTGTCAGCCGTAGTGGGAAAATGCTAGTGTTTCACATATCTGACTTTAACACTTGGTCAACCGACTACCTACGCAGCAAAGGTTACTGCCTGCCGTTCATGGGTTTAGACCCTGTAAAAGAAGGTTGGGCGATTATAGAAGATTAACCTCACTTCCGGGGTGGCGGAATGGTTATGTAATGGATTTTAAAGTTTGTGTATCGGTAGAATTAAGTTTTGAGGAGTAGCACAATGCCATAATTCAGGTTCGATTCCTGGACCCGGAACAACACTAAGTAAAAATAAACCCGTAACAAGTCACCAATTAATCACCATAACATGAAACGGGTAATCAAATTTAACGGACTAAGAGTAATCATTTATGACCCCATGCCTGACTGGTGGTATCTGTTAGGTGCAATAGCGGTCGTTATGCTTTTCGTTGTTTTTAACGCAGTAAACTCAATACACTAATATGACACCACAAGACAAAGCAAAAGTAGTAATCGCATTCGCAGTATTGGCTGTGCCGTTCTGCTTATACGTGATAGTCCAGGCTATCCGGTTTTTCAACGAACTGTCCGACGACGAAAACACTAATTGGTATAACTCTTAAAACAACGGCAATGAAAGTTGATAACACAGGAAACCTTGTTGACGCAGATTTTTTCACACGAAATTTAATTGAATTGCGCAACGTGAACTCTCAATTAATTGACGTGTATCTAAAGTCAGGAGAGCTACATAAAGCGGATAATTCAATGTACCTGATTATGTCCATCAACAATGAAATCGACCTGTTCACCTTAAACCGTGAAAACTGATTATAAAAACTTACTCAAATAAAATACATAGGTATGACAGTAACAGAAACCCAAAGAAAGAAACTACATGAGCTTTTAGATAAGGCATTAGACCAAGAAATGGTAATAGTGGCAATAGTAACAGAAGAAGATACTTCAGCATACACACATGGTGCAACATGCTCAGATGCCGCTTTTTACTTAATGAATGCCTACAAAAAAATAACATCAAATAACTCCTAACCCATGCGAGCGATAGAGGCATTTAGCAACTTTCAGAGGTCATCGCCAGCACCAGCACAAATACTATTACCCGCCTTTGCTTTCGTCGCAATTGTACTGTTTGCGGCACGGTGGGTTCAAAACTGTAAATACGATAAGCAATGTTAGAGGCACTTACAAAAATATGTCCTTATGGTTGGGCGTGGCTTTCTGGAGTTGTAGGCCTAATTATATACTTCGCATTAACCAAAATAAGAAACGAAAAATAACAATGAACAGAGAAATCAAATTTAGGGCGTGGGATGAATCCACAAAAGAAATGCGCTATCCTGAAGATAGTAGGCATGATACAATAAAAGTTGCATCTGCGCACATTCTGAAACACCACGACAATGTTATGCAATGGACTGGTTTATATGACTGTACAAAGTGGGAATCACTAACAGAGTTGGAAAGAGAAAACTTTATGGCTCAAGGTAAGAGCGCATCTGAATGGAACGGCAAGGAGATTTACGAGGGGGATGTGGTGACATTGTTTACAGATTCCCTATGTGAAGTTGTTTTCAAAAAAGGTGGGTTTGGATATATGTATTATGGAGAGTTTCAACCGTTTTCAAATCACAATCATTTTGAAAAATTAATGAAGTATATAACCGTAAAAGGCAACATCGACGAAAACCCTGAACTACTAAATCCATAACAATGCTACCGACACCACAATTTATCGACGACACTATTAAGTGGCACGCAGAGTGTAACAGACTGTTACGCATTGTCCGCAACTACCACAGCGGTATTGCTTCTTACACTGATGCTCTTAACGCTTACGGCGACTATTGCCTGCATCTCCGCACCATACCGATTGCATCCACTCCCAACACGACAGACGAGCCTGAAGATTTGCGTTTTAGTGGATGCTGATTTCATAACAACTAATATCCAATAACCGTGCCAATGTTGGCAGCAAAACAAAATAAAATGTCTAAAATAAAAACAATCACAATTACAAACTTCAAAGCGGTTGATATGTTCACCGCAGATTTCAACGGATGTACTGCTATTGTTACAGCAGGGAACAACAAAGGTAAAACATCACTTCTACGTGGCATTACTGACCGTATCAGAGGCATAAAGCCAGAGTTGATAGTAAAGCAGGGTGAAGAATCAGGCAAGGGCGAATTAGTGCTTACTGACGGCTGCCGGTTTGTATGGGAGTTCGACGCAAAGGGCAAGGAAAAACTTACTTTTTTCACAAAGGAAAATATAAAGTCTGCGGTTACAAGAGAGATAGCAGCACGATATTTCCCGCCAACATTCGACATTGACAAGTTCCTGCAATCACAGCCTAAACAACAGGCGGCACAGTTGCAACAGGCTTTTGGCATTGACTGCACAGATGTTGATGCAAGATACAAAAAAGCATATGCGGAACGGACTACAGCGAATGCAGATTATGACCGTGAAAAATCACGACTTGAATCAATGGGTAAGCCTGAAAAGGTTGAACCTGTTACGCTTGATGTGCTGACTGCAAAAAAAGAACAGCTACGCAATGAGTTAAATGCTGAATATAGCAAAAATGTGGCGCATAATAAAGAAGTGGAAGCGCAATGGAAAGAGGAATGTAGCCGTATAAATTCAGAAAAATCAGAGTACGAAAAAACAGTAGCTAATGTTGCGCATGAAAGGGAAATTATTGGAGGCGCAATTTCTCAGTTAATGGCTTTTGGCTATGGAGGTACAGATGAACTATATAAGTGGAGAGATACAGCGTATCAATTGCCGCAAGCAAAGGTTTTTAACATACCAGCCGAGCCAGAATATAAAGACCCTATGCCCGACAGGTCAGAACTTGACAAGATAGACGCTGAAATATTATCTGCATCTGACACTAACGTAAAAGCCAACTCCTACAAACAATATTTGGAGCAGGTAAAGAATGTTGACGAATTGAAGCGTAAAGCAGAAGATGCGGACGGAGTAGTTAAGGCCATTGAGCAGGAAAGAAAAGACCTTATCGCATCTGCTAAGTTACCTGACGGCGTAATGATAACGGATGATGGGATAACAGTAAATGGTCTACCTCTTGATAAGACACAGCTATCTACTTCAAAATTATACATCACAGCCTTGCAGTTTGGGGCAATGAATTTAGGCGAAGTAAAGAGCCTGTATTTTGACGCATCATACCTTGACCGGAACAGCCTTTCAGAAATACAAGATTGGGCGCAAAAGAACGATTTACAGCTTTTAATTGAGCGTCCTGATTTCGATGGAGGCGACATTCAGTATCAGTTAATCGAATCTTAATGGACGATACAACAATGATTTACGACACCGAAACTGGCGTGTGGCATGTGCCGGGAGATAAACCGGAAAAAGAAGAGCGTCCGAAATGGCAGTACGGGTACAGGCCACGCCCAACAGCGGGTGAACGTGAAGCACTCAAAGAAATGAACGAATACATACACGAACAAAACTATTAAAGCAGCATAAAATGACAGAAAAATCTATTACAACTATAACACCGCACAAGCTCCCTGTGCTTTCTGAATTGCTAAATGACGATGTGGCAATAGAAAGAATTAAGCAAGATGATTTGAACATCATTTTAAATACCCCTGTGCCGCAAAAATGGATTAAGCAGCACCCTTTGGTCAACATAAAAATTGACGGGAAATCTGTTCCGCTTCCATACATATCTGTAAAGAAAGTTAAGTATTTGCTTAACAGGATTTTTGGGAAATACAAGTGGGAAATAAAGAACGTAGGGCAAATGCTTAATGCCGTGTACGTGACAGGAACGCTTACAGTAGTAAACCCAATAACAGGTGAAGAATGGGCGCAAGATGGGTGCGGTGCAGCAGCTATACAAATGGATAAGGGAGCAACACAAGGTGATTTGTCCGCTATAAAATCAAACGCTATTCAATTGGGATTACCTGCCGCTGAAAGCTATGCGCTGAAAAATGCCGCTGAAAAATTTGGTGACATATTTGGTGGTAACATCTACGACTTAGAACAAGCTGGATATACATCACCTGTATTTGATGAAAAGGTAAGGTCTCAATTTAAAGTCCAAGAATAGCCATGAACGCACCTGATAATAGCTGGACAGCACAGCAAACAAACGAATGGTTTATGGCAAGGATAGGCCGGTTTACAAGCAGCGAAATACATAAGCTGATGGGGGTTAAATCTCTTGGCGTAAACGACGAATTGTCAGACACCGCAAAAACATATGTGTATGAAAAATACGCAGAATTTACCACGGGTATTGCTAAAGAAATAAAGTCTTGGGCGCTGGATTGGGGTAACGAAAATGAGCCATTGGCAAAGCTGGAAATGGAGCAACGTAACGGATGCGACATGATGGATTGCGAATTTATACTACACCCAACATATTTCTACTTAGGGGGTTCCCCAGACGGGGTTATTGTGAAGCATGGTATAAACCATATGGTAGAGATAAAATGCCCTGCTAATACTGCCGAGCAATACAAGAATATTTCCGCTGCCAAAGATGCTGTTACAATGCGCAAAAAGTATCCTGAACTGTACTGGCAGATGCAGAATAACATGATGCTTACTAAGTTAACAAACGGGTTATTTGTTAGCTATGACAAAAGGATAAAAATAGGCAATGGTGGGTATTTTGAAAAGGTCATTGAGCGAAACGATGCTGATATTGAACTGATACTACAGCAGGTAGCTAAAGCGTGGGAAATGTATCAAAATTTAGCCGAGGCTGATGGGATAAACCTATATGACTATTTGATGCCAGAGCATAAGGATAAAATGTATGCAGCATATAACCCAAAAGCACAGGCAGCCCGTGAGGAACTGGCGCAGCTTGAAAAGCAGTGGGAGGCGGAGAAAACCGGTGCGGCGCAATCTGAACTATTCAAAAACTAAATAATTCTTTTCAACAGGTGCTGGCCTGTTCTCAGGCTGGCTTTTTTAACCACTAAAAACGATAAAACATGAGCCAAACATTATACGACCAACTGAAAGCAGACCCGACGCTTAGGGTGAAAGATGGGTGTGGGCGTATTAGCCAAGAAATAATACTCAAAAATCCAATACTAATTTACCCAATAGTTGTCCGAATTAAGGGGCTGCTTCATTCATTTACGGAAGATGGGGTATTTGACACAGAGAACGAATCGTCAAGCAGAAACATACGCATCTACAAAGAAGTATCCGGCACACCCCACCCATACGACTTTGACAACTCCGCTGTGGTGAACGGTAACATCCACTGCGAACCGGTGAACGAAACACTTAGCATTTACGAAGACTAAAACTAACAACCATGTGGATAGACATAGAACCAGGCTGCGAACTGCCTAAAGATTATCACACTGTTCCTGTGTCAATAGAAATTAGCGACGATATACTATACGCTGACTTAGTTCGTGGTATCTGGATAAACGAACATATAGGGCAGATAATCCCCGTTGCATGGTACAAAGTGCCGCCGTACCAACCGAAGAAACAAGAACAACCATAACTATTACTAACCAAAAAGCGTGCCAGAAATGCAAAAGATTTATAAGCCAGTTTTAATAAACGACCACTTTCAGAACTATAAGCCTTACAATATTCCAAAGGCGCAACTAATAATTGCTGATATTCCATACAATATCGGAAAAGATGCATATGGTTCCAACCCGTCATGGTATGTAGATGGCGACAATTCTAACGGCGAAAGTGAATTGGCAGGCAAAGAGTTTTTTGATACGGACAAAGATTTTAGAATAACAGAGTTTTTGCATTTCTGCTCTACCATGCTGATAAAAGAGCCGAAAGAAACAGGTAAAGCGCCATGCATGATTGTATTCTGTGAGTTTGAACAGCAATTTGAATTGATACAAAAAGCACCTAAATACGGCCTAAACCGTTATATAAATCTTGTATTCAGAAAGAACTTTTCAGCACAGGTACTAAAGGCTAACATGCGTGTAGTAGGTAATTGCGAGTATGCTGTTTTGCTATACCGTGATAAACTTCCAAAATTTAACAATGGCGGGAAAATGGTGTTTAATTGTTTTGACTATACAAAAGATAGTACTACGCCAAAAATACACCCTACTCAAAAGCCTGTCAGGTTGTTGGAGGATTTGATAAGAATATTCACGGATAAGGGCGACGTAGTTATTGACCCTTGCGCTGGGTCTGGTAGTACTTTATTAGCTGCTTCAAACTTAGAGCGTAAAGCATATGGATTTGAGATAAAGAAGCAATTCTACAAAGATGCTATAGCCAATGTATTGAATAAGCAACAACATCAACTTTTTACATAATGACCATCAAAGAAGCCCAAGCAGTGAAAGCACTACTCGGCGGCATTCCAGACATAATACTTGCGGCGTGCTACGATAAAGACGGGAAGCCATTAATCAAGCATATCAAGCTACTAACCGACCAAGCAGACAAAAAAGCTAAGAAATACCCTAAATACTTTAAGAAATGACAATGACACCAAGTTTCTACTCAGCGTTAGGCGATAAATCACTGTTAGAACGCCTAAAACAAGCCGAAAAATTACGGGCTAAGCCTTTCATTCAGCAATGGAAAGAAGGGGCTGAAAACTACGCCAAATTAATGTTTGAAATGGCCGATAATCTCCAACTACTACCCGACGCTACACCTGATATGTATCTGCAAATTTCATGGGACGTAGCCTGCGAATTATACGGAGTAGAAAAAATGCGGCTGGCGCAGAAAACAAGGAAGCGTGAAGTGGTTTTAGTCAGGCAAATCGTAATGCACATAATGAAAAATGTGAAGTATGGCCGTGCTGAAATAACGCTGAAATGGATAGGTGAAAAGTTTGGTGGATTTGACCACACTACGGTTATACATAGCTGCAATGCGGTTGATAATTCCCTGCAAACTGATGACGAGTATAGGCGCATGTACGACAAGATATTGGATGAGGTACGCATAAGGATTAACGCTAAAAAAATGGAACATAGCAATGGAACAGACAACTAAGAACATTACGAAAGAAACGAAGATTTTTTACACCATGATTGGTATGATGAATTGCGCTTTGACCTGCAAGGAGTATTTAGTAAGCGCACCTGTTAATGCAGTGCATCGGGAAATTAAGTATGGCCTGAACAAAATATTTTCCTCTTACGGCAACTTTTTGAACGACATCCTAAAAGACATTCCCCCTAAAGACCGTGAAACATGGTTGAATGAATGGAACTGGCGTAATCGTGACTATACCGTGTACCAAAGCGTGTTTTCCATCATGTCGGATATGACGGACGAACAGCGTGCAGCGGTTGAAGCATTTGCGCAGGATTTATTGGACAATAAACTAAGAATCTTTGACCATGCAGACGTACCAGCCGGTGAGCAGCTATCGTAAACCAAGCAAGCCGGGCGTTCATATCGTTTCGGTATTTGTAACGAACGGTAAGGAACACAGTTTAGGCTTCATAATCAACGGGAATTTTCATGCTGCAAAAGCCCAATTTGGCGAGATAACGCACTTTGCGTACATCGAATTTCCTCCACTACCAGAAACACTATTTGAGAATGGGAAGTAACATAAATAGCATAGCACTAAATATTGACTGCATGACTTTCATGCAAACTGTACCCGATAAGTTTTTCGAGTTGGCAATAGTTGACCCGCCTTATGGGATTGGGGAGGATGGTAGCAAAAATAAAAGTCGTGGGTTAGGTATTGGGTCAATTAAAAAAAAAGCATTAGGTAAATCGAAAGACTATAAACCATTTTCAGGGAACGACAAGAACCCCCCAACACAAGACTATTTTAATGAATTATTTAGAGTGTCTAAAAATCAAATCATTTGGGGCGCAAATCATTTTTTAGGAAAAACAAGTTCATGTTGGGTAGTTTGGGATAAACAAAATGGAGATAATGATTTTGCCGATTGCGAGTTGGCGTGGACTTCATTTAACACCGCAGTAAGAAAGTTTACATTTAAATGGCACGGTATGATTCAGGCTGACATGAAAAATAAAGAGCTAAGAATCCACCCTACCCAAAAGCCCGTTGCCCTTTACAAGTGGTTGCTCCAGAACTACGCTAAGCCCGGCGATAAGATACTTGACACACACTTAGGCAGTGGCTCCAGCAGAATAGCCGCCTACGACATGGGTTTTGACTTTACGGGCTGCGAATTGGACACGGATTACTTCAATGCACAGGAAAAGCGATTTAAAGAGCATATCAGCAAAGCAAAGCTATTCACACCGCAACAGCTTGCGCCAACACAATCAAAACTACAACTATGACCGACAACATACCACCGCTGCACACATTTAACGAGTACGCCGCAGCAAAGGCACTCGCAGAACGAATGATTCTTAATACGAACATTAGCGACCACGATTTGAACGAACTGGCGATTTTATCAGTCAGGATTAGCAGGTACGAAAAAGAACACTTTTGAAACATGGCACGATTATTGAAAATAGATTTGGCGGGTAACATTGAATGGTTTAACTTCGCTACTCAGCGACGATTACTATTAAATACCATACGAGAATGTTACTTTCATTCTACATTAATTCCATTAAAGATAAGGTTGGGGCATCCCTCTGTGGTATTGGTTTCGTCGCTGATTCCAAGTCCCCAACCCCTATTTTCTTTTACCAAAAATCAGCGACATATGCCACAATCCACTTCCGACCTGCTCAAAGAAATTGAGCTACTAAGGCAAATTAACGCCATCCAGCAACAGACCATCGACAGCCTAACAAAATCGCAGCAGAACATCTTAAACAACCTGCTCCGAAAGGATAATCGTGTCACATCCTTTCCCGTTAAAATTATCTTGAATTAACCAACACAAATAATTGATTATGACACCGAAAGAATACGTTTTACAGTATGTGCCAGATGCCTATTTTAAGATATTTACAAGCAATGTTGGTTGTGTATTAAGTGACAGTAAAGAACGGGCATACATATTAATGTTCTATTCCACAGAGGAACAAGCATGGGAAGTAGCGGCACAAATGATAAAAGCAGAACGCCTTAAAGCAAACGACGGCTGGATAAGCGTCAACGATGAACTGCCGAGTGATGAAGCCCCTTATCGAATAAGGGTGGACGGTAAGGTAATTACACAGCCTGGTTGGTACAATCATGTTCGTAAAAGATGGCAGCCTGAACTACACAACGTCACCCACTGGAAACCATTCGAGACCGACACGCTGATAGATTAAATGTAAAGAACATGGCTAAAGAAACTTACTATTTCCCCCACGACTACGAGCCAACATCAGACCCTAAAATTCAGGCAATGATTGGTCAATATGGCGCATCTGGATACGGCTTATACTGGCGAATAGTTGAGATGCTACATTCAGACGAATCACATGCCTTGCAAGTTAAAAATTACGTCGTTTTAGCAATTGCTAAGCAAATGCTAATAGATGCTGATTTCGTGACAAAATTTATAGACGATTGCGTACACGTTTTTGAGCTTTTCACGCAAAATCACGATACCGTCATTTGCGACAGAGTGATGCGTAATATTAAACATCGTGAAGATATAAGAAACAAGCGGAAAGCCGCTGGTAGCAAGGGCGGAGTAGCAAATGCTAAGCAAATGCTTAGCAATGCTAAAGCAAAAAGTAGCAAAGGAAAGGAAAAGAAAGGAAAAGAAAATATAGAAGATAATACAAGCGATTTTGATATTTTTTGGGACATCTACGGTAAAAAAAACGACAGGGAAAAATGCTTAAAAAAGTTCTTAACGCTTACGCATGATGAAGTTGTAAAGGCAATAGAAAAAGCAAAATTGTACGTGTCAAAAACTCCAGACATCCAGTTTAGAAAAAATCCGCTTACATGGCTTAATGGCAAATGCTGGAATGACGATTACAGTAATTCGACTTTAACCCAAAATTATCAAGCACAACACGCATCCGTAGTTGACCCAAGATTTGTGATATGATTGAGCAAAGCTGCATAGAACGTGTGAAAGATGCCGCCAACATCAAAGAAGTGGTGGAGCAGTATGTTACGCTAAAGCGTGACGGAGCTGGATATGTCGGTAGTTGCCCTTTTCACAATGAAAAAACACCATCGTTTAAAGTCACTCCGGCTAAGAACATGTACAAGTGTTTCGGATGCGGTGCTTCAGGTGACAGCATAGAGTTCGTGATGAAGCGTGAAAACGTCGATTATTTGACCGCAATTCGAAAATTAGCTGATAAGTATAGGATAACCTTAGAAGAAGTGAAAGAACAGCCTAAAAATTACGTTAAACCACCACAACAGGTACAACCATTAACCAAAAATTCGCTGGATTACTTTTTGTCCCGTGGAATTAGGATGGAAACGCTTGTTGCCGCAAAGGTTACTTCCGATGTAAAATGGATGCCTAAAGCTAAAAAAGAAGTTGAGGTAATTTGCTTTAACTACTACCGTGGAAATGAAATAGTGAACGTTAAATATCGTTCCGTATCCGAAAAGGATTTTATGATGGTTACGAATGCTGAATTGATTTTTTACAACATCAACAGCACAGAAAACGCAAAACACGTCATAATAACCGAGGGTGAAATAGACTGTCTTTCACTCATGCAATGCGGATACACAAGCGTTGTTTCTGTTCCTAACGGAGCGGCGAAAGGTAATATGAAGTTGGATTATTTTGGGAGCGCTTATGATTTATTTGCTGGTATAGATAAGGTTATATTATTCGTTGATAATGACGATAATGGACGTTTATTACGTGACGAACTTGTACGACGTATTGGGGCTGAAAAGTGTTATATAGTAACGCCACCAGAAGGGTGTAAAGATGCAAATGATGTGCTTGTGAAATTAGGTGCTGATAGCGTAAAAGCGGCAATAAAATCAGCGCAACAAGTTCCTATTGAGGGAGTGTACTCAATGAAGGACTACTACCGTGAAGTAAAAGAATATTACGGCTCTGGCTATCCCGGTGGCATGAAACTTGGTATATCAGTACTTGATGAATACATATCATTCATGTTCGGTCAAATAACAATCCTTACTGGTATTCCTGGTTCCGGCAAAAGTGAATTTTTGGATTTTATTTCAGTCAACATGGCAAAGGTTCACAAATGGGTATTTGCCATTTGCAGCCCGGAAAATCAACCTACAAGCCTGCACATCACTAAGTTGATGGAAAAGTACACCGGGCTATCATTTGCTAAGCGGTATAATGACAACGATAGAATTTCTCCAATAGACTTTGAGCGTGCGGCTGCTTTTGTTGAGGCGCATTACAATTTCATGGATATTGACGTGATAGATATGACAATGGACGGCGTACTTGCCAAAGCTGGCGAACTTGTATCACGTAAAGGGGTGAATGCTTTAATCATTGACCCGTGGAATTATGTTGAACATAAGATAGCGGCAGGGCAATCGGAAACACAATACACAAGCGAATGTCTGTCTAAGATAAAATCATTTGCTAAGCGAAAGCAGGTACATGTATTTCTTGTGGCACACCCTACTAAAATAAAGAAGGTTAATGGAAAGTACGAAGTACCTACGCTTTATGACATTTCAGGTAGTGCGCACTTTTTTAACAAGACAGACAACGGGATAACAGTTTACCGTGACTTTGCCACAAACATAGTACAGATACATTTTCAAAAAATACGCTATTCATGGTTAGGGAAAATAGGCATGGCTGAACTTGGTTATGATGTAAACAGGCGGCAGTACACTTATGGCAACATTAATTCGCAACAACCAGATTTACACACACCCATACCCGACAATCCTTATGCTGGTATATCGGGCTACCAGAGTAACCCGCAGAAACTACCTGAAAATTTTTTTAATGAACCATAAAATAACAGAACAATGACAACTATAACAGAATTACTTACAGTATTGGTTATCTCTTGGCACTTAATGGGGATAATATTCATGGCATCAATGTGGGCTTGTGAATCAGATAGATATTGGTTAATACAGTTATCCTATTGGAGATACTTAATAGTATTGCTTGGATGCATTTTGGTTGGCGGCTACTTCATTTTTGTGAATGACCTTAAAAAAACAGTATAGCAATGAGTACAGAAAACAAGATAATGACACCGCAGGAATTCTTAGTCGATAGGCTATTTGTCCCTAACATGGTTAACGGTGAAATAAACGAAGCCATGCAGCAGTACGCCGAGTACTACTTTGAGCAGATGTCAAAGAATTTGTACACGTTATCAGACGTACAAAGGGCAATTTATGAATTTGGTGCAGAAGACCCATATAGTGAATCAACAATAGAGTTCCTTAACCAACTAAAACAATCGAAATGACACCGGAAGAACTGTTACAGCCGCGGGTGATAGTATGCGGCGCACCAGATGCTAAAGATGGTGATAGCCCATATCCCCAAAGCCCATTTAAAGTGGGTGACATTCTTATAAAAGAAAACGAAAGTAAGTATGCTTCAACAGTATCTTTTGCAAAATGTAAGACTTGGACAATAAATAGATTCCCGCACATCTTCCGCCGTCTGGAGTGGTGGGAAAAGAGAGAGTTGAGTGATATGCCAAAGTATGTGATGGCAAAAGATGGAATTGTTTGGAAAGTAGATTTATGGAGAGAATCACACATGGGTATTTTAGGTGAAACTAATGATACTAAAATAATGGATGGTGTTTTTATGGCTCAATGGACTACCCCCGCAACCGAATCCGATTACAACGAATTTATTAACAGCAAAAAATAGAAACATGAGTTTTGTAACACTAAGCATCGACTACGGCAAAATCAAGCCGGAACATTTGAAAAAAGAAAAGTATCTGAATTTGGTACTTAACAAGATGGATAAGCCAGACAACTTCGGCAACACCCATTCGGTAACACTTAGCCAGACGGCAGAGGAACGGGCAGCTAAAGCGCCAAAGGTGTATTTCGGTAACGCAAAGGTTTACGAAGATAAAAAGAAGGAGGCATAACATGACAGCAGAGCAAGCAGCAGAACAGGAGTATCCGATGGAAGAAAAGTATGATTATGTACTTAGATGTAGATGTTTAGCCAACAGGCAACAGTTCGTCAAAGGCTGGAACGCACGTAACGAGCAGGCGCTAACCGAACAGCACACGGCGTACTTAGCTGGTCTTAAAGCGGCAGAGAAACCGTCAGATGCGGTGGAGTTTGTGCAGTGGCTTATGAAAAACGATTATGACATTGAGCATTCAGAAGGCGTCATAATTAAATGGGAACGAAGGTACATTTCCTACACAGAACATAAACCATCCGAAGTCTACGCTCAATTCCTAACCGAAAAACAGAAGAACAATGATTTGGACACCAGAAGCAGTAACCCAGCTTAAAGAACTGATGAAAACGGGTAAGACCAATAAAGAAATGTCGGTTATACTTGGTATCAGCGTTAGTTCTATCAAAAGCAAAAAGAGCCTAATCATCAACGCTGGCAAGACTGTTACCCGAAAGATAAAAGGCAAGGTTAGGCAGGTGGAAATTAACGAGAACGGTGTAAACTTCGCCGACAAACAACGTGTTTACCCAAAGACAATAAAGCGGCGCATTGAAGGTCGTCCACAGAAGCCAGTAAAGCCACAGCCGACGCAATTGCCTACATTACCTGAGTACGATGGTGTTTGGGTAAGGTTGGATAGTAAAACCCTTGTAAAACGCCGTAAAGTTGCGTAAACCTATAACCATATCAGACCTGAAGAAGCACGCCAGCCAGCACGTCCGTGAGCAGCTGGAGCGGATAGAGCAGCAGCCGAAAAAGACAGCCGCTTTACCTAAGATACCCAAAGTAGAGGCAAAGCAGCTTACATGGATGAAAGACAGGTTACGCATAGAAGGCATAGAATTTGTATCAGAGTATGTGTTTTCAGACAGGAAATTCAGGTTTGATATAGCGATACCTGAAAAGATGATAGCCATTGAGTATGAGGGGATATTCAGCGAAAAGAGCAGGCACACGTCGATTATGGGTTACTCGAAGGATAGCGAGAAATACAATTTGGCGGCAAATCTTGGGTGGCGGGTGTTCAGGTACACAGCGGTAACAGTAAAGAATTTTGAAACTGATATATTAATCTTAAAAAATAACAATGACACACGTAACTAAAGACCAAGCCATTGCGCTGAAAGAGGCGGGGTATGATTGGGATGCTGACGCTTTTTACTGGAACCTACCTGATAGCCATGAATTGATGCAAGACAGTCAATTCAAGAACTGGAATAAATTGGGTGGCTATTTCTCCGCCCCCGACCTTGACACCGTTTCCCGCTGGCTTCGTGAGGTTAAGGGGCTGCATGTAGTATCGGTTCCCGATGTAGGCTGCCATGACAAGCGTTGGTGCTACAAAGGATACGTACGCAGGGAAGATGGGTCGTGGGATTACGAAGGTATATCAAAATCTTACCGCACCCACGACCTTGCCTTATCAGCAGGTATAGACAAAGCATTGAACATTTTAAAAGAACGAAACGATGGCACAAACAAAGATTAAAGGCGTAATAATGCCCGTTGACGCTACGGCGTTCCTGGTTCGGGTTAACCCGCAGCCTACCGTTAATGGCGATTTTTTTTCGTTCAGGAAATTCATATTCAAACAAGATGGATTTTCTGAAAAATTATTGGACTTTTCCCCCTACCAGCCCGGAGACAAGATATACGTGAAGGAGGGTATCACCCATAACGTATTATGCCACGCCATCTACAAAAGCGATTCTGCACTTGTGAACATTGGGCAGCCTAACGGTCAGTATGTACACATTGATGACATTGATAATTCAGGCAGAGGGTTTATATCCGCCTACCACATGCCACTATCCGCAGCACGCCACTTCAAAGATGTGGTGAAGGTCGAGGCGGTAAGGTTGAAGGATATGACAGGGCAGCAGGCTCAAATGATTGTACAAACTGAATCAGATGGTTTTTTTAAAGACTATATTAAGCCACTACGCAAAAGGCATTTATATGCTACGCAATCGCTTAAATCATACATCATATACCGATTCGGTCAACACTATTGGGACAACAACGAATACTTTTGGTTAGTAACCGTTAAAACAGCAGAAAAATGAGCAAGATAGTAAGACACACAGCGAATGGCGTTGAATGGTTGCTGGTGGGAGTGCCTAATGGTAGCGAATATTACAATCTATATAATGCGAGTGGGGATAGGCATATAATCTTCATAGTGTCTCCCAAAGGTATTTTAGACATTGACCTGCCAAATGGCAAATACGAAGCCCAATTCCAATTCCTTGTATCGCAGGCCACGGAAGCGGAAGCTGATTTTGTGGTTAAAAGTCAGGTAATTGATACGGGATATGGTGATTTTTCTACCGGATATTGGAATTACGAAAACGCACCAACTGATTTTAGGAGGATAAAGCCAGGTCAAGTTTTTGAGGACGACCCTGTATCATCCCTTCAATCCCTCACCCGCAGCCACGGATTCACAGAGGATGTGGCGGTGATAAAAATTATTAACTAACCGCCGAAAGGCACAAAAATGAAATGATGACAATAGCAATCGATTTTGACGGAACATGCGTCACCCACGATTACCCAGAAGTAGGCAAAGATATAGGCTCTGTACCTGTTTTAAAGAAACTACGCAAACAAGGGCATGAGCTAATACTCTATACAATGCGCTCAGGGAAAGAATTACAAGATGCCGTAGATTGGTTCAAAAATAATGATATATCCCTTTACGGTATTCAATTTAACCCGACACAGAAAGAATGGACTACGAGCAATAAATGTTATGCTCAACTTTACATTGACGATGCCGCATTAGGTGCGCCGCTTATACATGGAGTGCATTCACGACCTTATATTGATTGGGGTGCAGTACATGATTTATTGTTTACATCTAAACCGACCACAAAATGACAAACGAACTATTAGCGCCGGGGAACTGGGTGCTGTACAATAAAAATCAGATACAGTTAAAAATGGTAAACGCAAACCTTGTTTGGGGTAACGGTGGGCCTTACAGTCTATCCGAAATCTCCGGCATCCCCATAACGCCGGAACTGCTCGAAAAGGGCGGGTTTGGTAATTCTGGTGATGGAGTTTACATTCACATTGACCTTAGAGTATCTATAGGATTTCATGATGGTGTATTATTGAGAGTAAACACTGGGTTAGGTTGGTTCTTTTTAGTGGCAAATAAAATACAGTACATCCACCAGCTTCAGAACCTAATCCACATCCTCACAGGCAAGCCGTGGGATATAAAAATGTAAAAAAGCGACCCTAAATAGAGCCGCCGTTATTCACCTCTCAACAAAAGAATTATCAGTCCTTCCACTACGCACAACGCCATAACAAGGGCGTTTTCGTAGCTTATGCACGCCTGTAGTAGTAGCTTACGCATTATACAACTTAGCTTCAGCCTTACGCCTATTAGTAAGACCATCTACAACCTTGCCACCAGACTTATTCCACAGCATGAAATCAGCCTCTATTTTGGCAGGAGTAGCCCCGTTAATTACATCTTTGCGCAGTGTTGACGTTCTAAAGGCATTTACGCCACAGTTATAGATAAATGAAGCCAAAGCATCGTATTGATTCTGTTTGAGATTCAGTGCCGATAATTCAGCCGAAACAAACGTATCTACGTGATGGCGTAGGTATTCAATACCCTGCTCGTTTGTAATTGCAGCATCAGTAGCCGCTACCCTGTTACCGTTCGGGTAGATAGTCGTGCCATAGCCTATAGTCCAAACACCTTTCACGTCTTGGTATGGCTTAGACTTAAAGCCTTCAAACTGGCATATCAACGCAATGCCTTTTTCTGATATTTTCATAACCTATATTTTCAGAGAACGCATTATAAATCCTATAATCACCACGATAAGCAAGCTCAACCACCCGTAAGCCATCCATGCTTTCGCATTCGTGTACTTGCCGCTAAGTGTCTTATTGGCCGTTACCAATGAATCAGCCTGACCCTGCAACACAGCTTCTTTCGCCTTATCCGTCTGGTAAGCCACCTTCCATGTAGTAACCGTATCAACCCGTGTTTTCACCACATCACGGTACACTGTCTTTGTAACGTACTTCACATTGTCAACAGTCACGGTATCGGTGTTGTAAACGGTATCGGTATTAACCACTACCTCACCCTCTTTGTAAAGTATCGTTTCATGCACGCTGTCCTGACATGGGTAGTTAACAGAGCAGAATGTAGCCCCTACTGGCTTGTGATTAACCATGTACTTTGTCGCCTTGTGTGCAGTGGTGCATCCTGTTATAGTGGCTATTACAGCGAATGCGACACCTACAGCGCAAAGCATCACAATATAAAATAGCTTGTTGTTTCGATATTCAGGTTGTGCTATCATTATTCAGTCGTTTTTGGTTCTTCGCCAGTAAGTTGATTCAGACGCTTTTCAGCCTTACCCATAAATGCCACAAGCACACTCTGACCCATGTACCCAAGTGTCGTAAACCCAAGCCCCAACCACTTGCCAGCATCCTCCAGTTGCTTCACGTCATTCTTGCATACAAGCGCAACAACAACTACCAAAACGGATATAAGCATTGAAGCCCACTCGTCCGATAAATACGCCTGAAACGATATGTCCTTGCCGCTTTTCTTTATGCTGTTTATCTTAACAAGGGAGTGCAGCAATACCCCCAATAATCCTAACCCTAAAAGGGTAACGTCGTTGTAGTTCATACTATTTTTTTTTTCTTTTTTTAGTAGGTAGAAAGCTCTTACCCGTTTTGTACATTTCCATGCAACGGTGTACTATACCCAATGAAGCCGCAAGTATGCCCAAGTCAACACTTAACGCCTCCTTTGTAATATGCCCCAAAAACGTAAACGTACCCCACAATGAAAATAGCAACATGCTTACTGGATTTATAGGTCTTACCCCATCTATTATATTATTATCACCACTTATGCTTTTACTAAATAAATGTGTAAAATAATACAATATAATAGCACCGAATTTTGCAACCCCTTCCGATATGTCATTCCAGTAACTATGTTCCATTTTCTTCATATTCGGCGGCGTTCTTGCCACATGTACCCTAACCATATTATCGTAATTATAATAGCGTATGTCCATTCAACAGGGCTTGAAATCATCGCCCTGTCTGTCCATTCATCAACAGAGTTATTAAACGTCATCCCAACAAACCACCACGACGTGTAATAAGAAATTCTATTGAACGGTTTTGTCAGGTAGGCCATTAACCCGGCAATCAGTAACCAATCAGTCGCATCTATTTTATCATAGTAATAAGCAGCGTTGGGTATCTGCCGAACAATGCAATTGCTGGCAAATACCACAACTATTGTTGTCACTATAACAAATGTTATGCGTTTGTCGGTTCTGGCGGACATGTCCTTATTGGTGGTTTACGTGGTGGCCTTACTCCTACAAAGTAGCTTACGTTATTGGCATCAGTGCATTTTACATTGTACACTTCAGTTGTGTACCACACTGGCAATCCCATGTACTGTTCTTCGGTAATATCAATGAGCAATGGCAGGTCTATGACCTTTGTACCCGGCGCAACAGGGTCTCCGTTAATGCTCGTAACGGTATCCGTAAATGCTCTTGGCTCAAATATGTAGTGCATAATTATGGTTTGTAAATGAGTTTTAATGTTGAAGTATCGAGTGTTTGTGTTACGCCTAATGCCGTTTTGCTGGTAATGGTGATAGTGCCTGAAGCGTATGTGATTACATAGTATGCCCCAACAGTACCACCTATAACAGATATACTTGGTGCAGCCGCTATTGTATTAGTGCTTACCGCTGCATCACTTATCGTAGCTACCCCCGCAACTAATGTCACAGTAGCCTTTTTTACCGCTGCGTCAATATCCGCCGTTATTGCTATTGTTCCTGTAGTGTTACCCATAGTAAGCACCACATTACCCGACATAGAAGATGACGGCTGGATGGTAGCGCTACGTGTGTTGTACCTGAATTGCACATAACCGAAAGCACCTGAACCGTCGCAAACCAATGCAGCTCTTGGAGCATTTGAGTAATAAACACCCAACCCGTTTGCACTTAGAAATGATTTTTGACCGCTATTTTCAAGCGTAAGGGTTTGGTCGCTTGTTGCACCTTTATTAAGCACTTCATTAAGGTTTGGCATTACCGCAGTTTTTATCTGCGATATGGTAAACTTGTTGCCCGTGTTATTCCATACGCCGGAAACATCCACAGCCGCAATAAAATACGTTGTAGATGTTATCGAAGCCCCATTGGGTATCTGACTGAATTTTACGCCTGCCATTATACTAAGTAGTTAGCTGTTATTACAATTTGTCCAGCACTTCCAGCATCTCCATTGTTCACTAAATGCAAATAAAAATTGTCAGGTAATTTAGCTGATAATGCCCCTGTAAAATCACCTACTGATGTAGCGCCTAAGTAAACAACGCCACCAGATAAAGACCCGGTTGCTGAACCGATAGAACCAACGTTAATATAGCTGTCTGAATACGAATCGTATATTTTCAACGATACGTCAATTTGAGGGCTATTAACAATACCTGTAATCGCATATGTTAAATAAGCGCCACTGTTGAACGGGTTAGAAAATGGCCCAAAAGTCCCTTCGCTCCCCTCTGTAAACTCAAACCTAACTAATTCGGTAGTGCTGTTTTGTACACTGCCTACTTTTGGGAAACAAGCGAGTATTTGATTAATGCAAACGTACGGTTCAGGGTCAGGTGACGAACCGCCAATATTGTCTATTTGCTCAGCGGTCATCACTAATGATATACCATCAAATGATATAGTAAATGTTGCATTTGATGTATTGTATAGTACTGACGCACTTGATGTAGTAGACCAAATGCGACCGCTACCTGTTGTTATTCTTGCCACTCCATTGCTGAGTGCTTGTATGGTGTATATTGCTGACATAGTTATTATGTTATGTTAGATGTTAAATACCCTAATCCTGTTTCTTCAATTGTAGCTTTTGACGACCATAATTCAAGTTCTTCAGGTGTTATCAATGGAACTGTTTCGTCGGAAGTAACACTGAAATAAACCCTTCCGCAAATGTCATTTAATGCTGTTGGGTCTTGCTCTTTATAAATTATCCTTATGTGCTTTACTGCCGTTCTTTTGATAGCACCAGGAGCAATAGAAAGCGTTTTATAGACAGGCGCTTCGAGTATTGCCCTTATCTTACCTATTAGCTTCAATAGCTTTATTTGCGCCAGTTTATCGCCTCTGTCAGCGCCTATGGTATTGCTATTAGTGTAACAGTCAATGTAAAACATGTACTCACCAAAAACAAACGTCTGATTTTTATTGTCATAGTCGCCGCTGTAAAAGCACACGTTAACAGCTGGTAATTCCTGTTTATCAAAGGCGTAAAACCTTTCAATGTACACATCAGAAGGAGCAGTAAACGTGTTGTCTAATACCGCTTGTTGCGTAAGTTCCTCCAGCAAGATTGTTTTTATCTTGTTTCGGATAACTTCGTAATTCTGAGGCGATATGAGAGGTAGTTGTGCTGCCATTATGAAGGTATGTAATCAGATATTTGGCAAAGGATATTACCTAATGTTTCGTCAGGATGTGCAACGTTTATGATGTACGTCCATTCAATGTTTGCGCTGTCAGTCCACGTTACAAGGCAGTTATTTAAGTACACTTCATTGTTATCATTCCTAACAGGGAAATCAACGTTTGTAAGTGCCTTTTCACTAACTGTTATCCTTGCTGTCTTAGAACTTACAGGCGTTCCATATTCGTCAAACTTCAGGTTATGCTTTACCGCAAGCCCTTTGATTGTAACGGTTGTTTCACCATCAGCGGACGTAAAAACAATATCGGTATTGAAAGCGCTTGCGCTGGTCAACACTTTATTTGTTAGGTTACGTGCCGCTGTCAGTAAGTCCATTATTTACCTTTTCTTTTGTTACCTGCGTTATCAACTTTAAAGCTGCCCGGCTGTTCAACAACCACATCAACAGGTATTTCATTTACCTTTTCTTCAAACACTTTAACAAGTGGTTCCTTTGTTGCGTCATCGGCGCTATCTGCTTTATCTGGTACAGGAGCAGGCACTTCAAAAGCTACAGGTAATGAAACATCACCGTCGATTTGTTCAACAAACTTACCACGCAGTGCAGCGCTAATGTTCCTTACGTCGAGTTCGGTGATAACATCACCATATTTGAATACCTTGCGAATACCTACGCAATGTCCGGCTATTACTTTATACTGTGGCATTTTTACCTCCTTTTTGTTTTTCTGTTGATACTTCAGCTACTTTCTCAATAGCCTTTTCGCTTTCCAGTTCTGCTATGTTTTTCAGCTTGCTTTCGTCAACAATAGCATCTTTAAGGAACGTGTTACGGCCTTTGCCTGTAACCGATTCTGATAATATTTTGTACTGTGCCATTTGTGTTATTTTAAAAAAGCCGCCCTATGCGGTACGGCTTTTCTTTTTACGAAATATGATTGGTATTATTATGCGCCTGTTGTCAGGGTGTAGATAGTATCTACTGCAATTGGAACCGGCATACCACGGCTTTCAATATCGAACCTGTGTTCACGGCCTAACTGGTCGATGTAGTCAGTGAATACATACGGAGCAGATATAAGCTGCGGTGTGTTTGTTGTAGGAGATACCAACTGAGGGCAAGCACCGTATATAAGTGCAAAGTCAGGAGATGGTGGCACTACAATAGCAACGTTTTCGTCAATGTATGGCACTAACTCACCACTTGGGTTTTCGTAGAACTGTGGATATGTCCATACGTGCATAACGTAAGAACCTGCCGTAATTGTACCCTTGTACACCTGGCCGTCAACCCTCATTTCAGGCTGTACCAGTTCGTCAAGTTTCCACATTTTCAGGTCGTTGCGCTGTTTAACTACGCTGTTGTTCAGAAAGTCATTAAACGCTTTTTCGCCCATGATAACGTTGAACACGCCACCCATGTATTTACCGTACTGGCGGATGAAAGTACCACCTGCGGCAAGCTGTTCGTAAGGGTCAACACCTTCAACGTCCCAATAGTTACCCGCACCCGGATTAACCATAGATTCTGCTTTACGACCAAAGTCTATGATGTTGTCAGGATAGTATGGGTTAGAGCATGTACCGTTGATAAGAATCTGCGCACACATGTATTCGTAAGCCCTTTCTATCTGGTCTTGGTTAACCTTGTAGTTTTCCATGATGGAATCTACAAAGTCAATCATCATGTTCATTGTTGGGGCTTCGCTGCCAAAAAGGTTCCAGTAAGCGTCCATACCTGTTGTGCCGAAATACAACCTGAAATAAAACAGGTCAAGCAGTTTTTGAGTGCTTTTTGTTAACTCTGTCCTGCGTCCCTGGCTGCCTAACATTACGTTCGGAGCAATTTTTTCAGTACCACGCCTAACATTGTACGAAGGGTAAAGAACCTTAGTCACGAGGTCTTTAAACATCGAGCGAAGAAAGCCCGTAGCCCTTATTTTAGTGAACTCATTATACTTAGCCGCAAAGAGGGTGGTGTATAATGGTTTTATCTCCGAAGCTGGAATTATTGTAGCCATATTGGGATGTTGTGAATTTTAGTGTTAGGAAATTGCGTTATCGTAATTACTGTTCTGCTCTGTTGGCACAAGAACGATTTGAGTGTTCCTTTCAATCAGCGCACCAATTGTACCACCGCCAGTTGACACTGTGCGAACCGGAGTATTCAGCGTATCGCCATTAGCAAGTATCAAAAGGTTTTGGTTTACCTTGCCTTCAATGCAAATGGATAGCGTAACAGTATCGCCATCAGCAACAGATATGGAATGGCCGAGAATACCGATAGGCATTTCGCTGCCATCTGTTGCAGATGACACTTGTGGCAACACCTTTGCGGTTGATAACACCTGACCCATCAAACGGCCTTGCGTCAATTCCACAGTAGAACCAGTGCTATTGGTGTATGTGAAATCTTTGAAGAAAGCCTGCGGGAAGCCATAAAACAGGTTTTCGGTGTTATAGTTAGTTACACGTATTGGAGAAACAAATCCCATGATTGTGAATTTTTACTTTGTGATTAATTAGTTTTTCAAGCCAAGTGCTTCAAGACCTTCAGCAACAAGCGATTCAAACGTTGCCTGCTTTTCAGTCTTTGGTTCTTCTTTTGGAGCGTTAGTGTCGGGCGTAGCTACAGGCTTTGCGCTGTCCTCTTGCAGATTTGATACCTGCTTATTGCTTACAGCCTTTACGGTCATTTCTGCCATTACTTCCATATCAACACTTGCGCCGGATGCAATACCTTCTTTGGTAGCCTTTGCGTCAATGTCCATGAATTTCATCCATGCGTTTACACGGGTTTTTTCAGCCGCAGCACCTGCCGCAAGTATTTCATTATAAGCCTCTGGGAACTGTGATTTAATTTCCGCTGTTGTCATAACCGTATTTTTAGGTTGATTTATTTTTGGTTCTTTACTAAACGCCGCTACACCATACGATGAAGCCAATGCGTCAATTTCTTTTTTGATGTCAGATGTAAGCGGGATAATCTTGCTTACCAATCCCATTTGCAGCGCCTGTTGTGCGTTAAAATTCACGTCAACACGCTTATCTAAACTGAATACGTCATCAAGAGAAACACCAGTTATAGCTGCAAACCTTGCCGATGAAACTTTAGCTTCTACAGCCGCTCTCAATGAGTTATTCATCTTTGCAAGCTGAGCCTTCATTTCTTCAGTAAACGCCTCTTTATCATTTTCCAGCCAAGACGGGAAAGCCGCACGATGAAGCATAAAATCAGTAACATCAAGACACGTTACATCATTAGCATAGAATAAGAAAAAGCACCCGCCACTCTTAGCCTGACCGTCTACCTTTATCTTCTTTGTTTTTGGGTGTTCGGCGTACTTCGCATACATGCCGTAAGCATCGTAAACAGAGCCTCCTGGGCAGTTCATGCGCACGCATACATCACTGTCTTTGTAGGCTTCCATTTGGTTAATGAAGTCCTCTGCCGACCATGTGTTTATACCGCCGTAAAGAAGTATTTCTTTGCTCACGATATAAAAGTAGAATTGGGTATTGTGTGGATATGTTTTTATGCCTTATAAGGGTAATAGTAATTAACTTTGTAAAAAAAAGTACTTTTTATGACAAAGCAGATTAAATATTGCGCTCCGTGTACGCACGGAATACGTGTAAAATCAGTTGGAGTTGAAAAGTTTAAACAACATGCAAATAATATTGGGGAATCAATGTCATTGCACTATTCAAGAGATTTAAAAGAACTATTGAATAGTTTGCCTGATTGGGTAATATCGGAAAAACCACAACCATGCAAACAGATGGTAATTAGACATCTTACGCCTACTCAAGTCAATAAGTTAAAAGCTGTTGCGGAGTATGCCTCTGTTGACCTATCCAGTTTTGTGAAGGTAGTTTTGACATTAGGTCTAATAAATAAAAAAGCGTCCTAAGAGTAGAACGCTTTACAAAAACAAAAAACGACAATATATTTACTTACTAACCTGCACCTCTTGCGGCTTGATAAATTCCCACTGCGCTTTCCAAGAAGATGACTGTGTGCCACGACCGGTTATTACAAGCCTTAAATAAGTTGGTATTTTACCCCTCAATGTCCACGTCCTGGATTGAGTAGTTACATCGCCAAAAGAGAAAGTATCAATAGTACCAGCCGCTAAATAAACATCGTCATACCAAGTAATGCTGTCAGTAGACGTTTGTATTTTAGCGTACCCAGCAACAGTCCCGCTAATCTTTGTACCTGTTAGTTTCACCTGCATATCAACATAGCCGTAGCCCCAAAAGTTGCTGTTGTATGTAAGATGCCCGTTTTTACCCTTTACGACAGCCAGCGTTACCGCAGTAGTGTTTGTTGCGGTGTCGAGGTAGTTACCTGCGTAGGTTTTACCGTCAACAAGCATTTGGCCTGTTCTGGTGAACGGCGAATATGATGTGTCCGTAATCTGCGCAAATGATGTTGTAGCGATTAGGATAGCGACTAATGTCAGCAGTTTTTTCATGTTTACTAATTTTGTCGGAAAATTACGCACACTAATAGGTAGTAATACCGCTAATGCCCTATACGGGTATTATTGATTTCACCCACGCAATAAGATTAAAAATAACCCCAACGGTGAATAAAAAGAGAACTTTGGGGTGTCAAAGGTAGGTTCGTTCCATAATTTTCAATTACATTTGTAAAGGGTAAATTTTAGGACAACATGACAAACAAAGATTATAATAAATTATTGAGCTGGTCGAGAACATTCCTTCATTCTGGCAGAAACTATCACTTAGAAATAACACCAGAAGAACTACTGCACGAAAGTTTTATATTTTTAGACGCTAAAAATATAGAGGACGTACCTATGAATGATTTTTGGATTGCATTTAAAAAAGCAAGAGCAAAATTGGTGAAAAATATATTTGACCAACGCCCTGAATTGAGATACCGACACAATAAGATTGTTGCAAAATATCGGGATAATAATAAAGAAAAAATAAGCAAAAGAAGAAGCGAACTTTATTCCAAAAGGTGTAAAGAAGAGAATAGAATATTAGGTAAACCTGGTGCGCCGAAAGGGAGTAAACACGGTAAATTTATAGGTATATATTGCACCCCTTTCGGAGAATACGAAAGCTCATACGCTGCTGCGGAGGCTAATAATATGACTGCAAAGTGTGTTCGAGATAGATGTAAAAGTAAATCAACCCAATTTCAAGATTGGTATATTAAAAAAAATTCCGCTTTCAATAGAAATTAAAAGCGGTAATTTTTTTGGGTGCGATAGATTGGTAGGACTCCAATTTATCATGTTATCATTGCAAAGATAAATGAAATTTTCATTTTCCCAAATTTCATTTATTCGTTTTCTTCTTGCTTTTCACCTTTTAGCATATCTTGCTCCATCGGTGGTTCAATACCTGCTTTGTCGGCTTCTTCCAGTTCTTTCCCTGCCTGAATAACGTTTGCCTTAAAGCTACCAACACCCAAATCAGATGCAGCCTTTTGAGCAGTAGTAAGCGGCACATGGTCAAACCCTGTTCCAAGTTTCAGCCTTTGCGCCTGCACTTCTTTTAGTTCGTCTATTTGCGGAACTGGCGCACCCAACCAATTAGCGTAGTGATACGCAGCCATCACCATCACATCCTTTTTGATGTATGCGTCAAGATAACCAGGAGCGGTAACAAGACCTTTAATTATCCATATTGATAGTTGCAGGTCATATATTGGCTGGTAAAACTGACTGCCAAAATCCGCACGGTCAATATTCAAACTGTACTGAAATCCGTTAGTAGCGGCACGGCTTGCTGAATAAGAACTACCGTATAGCTGTGTAGCTACTTCAGGTGGTATGTCCATTGTAGCAAACTGCCTGTTAGCAAGCGTTTCGGAAAATTCTTTGTAGTGTATTTCCTGTTTGCTTTCTAAAGACCTTAAATCTGTCCCTGCCGTCGGGTTCAGTATGGTTTTGTTGTAAGTAGCAACTGCGTCCCGTGCTACAGCCTGATTGTCCGCTGTGGTTTGAAGGTTTTGGTCAATACCATGCGCACGTAAAAAGTTATCCTCAATTGGGCTTTGTTCATTAGTACCTTTCTCATGGTATGCGTACCACGCCACTTTCGCCCTTTCTACTGCTCCGGCAACTGTGGCTGACGTGTATTCGTCCAATTGCTTTGCCGCTTCCATTGAAGGTGTGATGCATGGCACACCACGTAGGTTATCGAGCCTGTACTCACTACCGTAAACAAGGTATGCCATTAAAGCACCTGACTTACCGCCTCTGCATGGGATACGTTCGTAGTTTAAACCTATTCCTGTACGCACATGGTAAGCTATTGGCTGCCCTGAATCGTCAATCTCAACACCCCACCTGATACGGTTGCCGTTTGTCCACACAAAGTCATATCCAATCTTGTTATCCACAAGTTTGTTATAAGTAGCGGCATAGTTAAGCCCAACAGGGGTTTGTACCCATTGACCGTCTATAAGCTGTACGTTTACGTTACCATCATCACCAACACGTAGCACCACCAGCACGTCACCCCAAACAGATGCGTTTTTCAGCGCCCTTTGAGCAATCTTGTGGAGACTGGCACGTTTGGCATAGTCCGCTACCTTACCGCTTGCAAACACCTTCCAAAGCGATTCTACTTGGTTGTTGAACTTTTCAGCGTCAACGGTGATACCAAACATTTTCAAGGCTTCGGTCTGCGGTTCCGCATCCAGTTCAAGACCTGTACCGATAACCCAACGCCCTTTTTGCTTTACGGCTGTGTGGCAAACATCGCTGTTTAAATCAAGCTGCCAGCCACGAGTACCTAAAGCAAAGTGGTCAATATCGTACTTTATGGCCGGCCCAAGTTCACCTAAGTTCTTTTCGCCGCTGTACAGTACGTTGACTATTGGGGCGTTAGTGCCACGCCATCCGCCGTAAAAGCCACCATCTGCTTTCGGTTGCAATGCCGTATCAGATACCACCTCTGGCGTTTCGGCTTCCGGCTTCTGCTTACGCAATGCTATGTTGATTCCAAATATTTTCATTGTGCTTATTTTTACCTGTAATATCCACGAGGGAGTAAATTCTTACCTTCTACGGCACGGTGCATACGCCCGTTAATTTGGTTGATATAAAACTGCTTCACCCTTTCAAGGTCTGTTACTGCGTCTATAACATCCTGTGCTTTACGGTACACGCCTTTGATAACAGTTTGCCCGTCATTCAATGTAAATTCAGTTATGTTTGCTGTGCCTATTGATTCAAGGACAACACCCATTAGCGCTGTGATTATTTCGTCAATAGCGGCAATCCTTTCCCGTGCTGTGGTTTTTGAATTGATGTATAGCCCGCACTTATCGTATGATACCATAGTTATTCAATTAATATTTTAGTGGTTTTTGCTGAACTTATATCTAATGTCGGTGGTGTCATCGGAGTAGCTGTAGGGCTTGTTGTAGCTGGTGTAACAACGTTCACATAAGGGTGCGTATGTGCATTAAATACCGTTACCGCTGTATTTATTTGAGTAAGCATATTTTGCAACGATGTATCCAAATCCTCCCACCTCACAAGATGGTGTGGATTATTTGATGCTCCAGTCCCGCCAATGTCAATTTTCCCGTTTTTATATAGCCACAACCTATTTTGCTCTACTCCGTCATTGTCTGTTGCAAACAGCCTTATTTCACCAACCGCAGCACGCAATTCTGCTAATGGCAGATACCCAATTACAACACGCTCACTGTCGTTTTGCGTAGGTGCATACACCGCAAGCATATCCTTTACAGGCACACTATCAATACCGAATGGCGTTATTTGCTTTGCACTCCTGGAATCTTGCCTACCAAAAGCAAGAACCTTAATCACACGATTAGCCTTTTCAATAACTGACGATATGACTTTTGATATTATCATGCAAATATGTTTTTAACCACCTCATCATTGTACGCTTCAGGCACTACACATGTTATTGTGGCCGTTTCGCTGCGTTCGTCGCCTCTCAACTCAACATCCTGAATAAAAAACTTTGTTTCCTTGTATAGATAGCAGTTAGGGTTAATAGCGGTAATCATTTGATTAGGGGTAATGAGATTCCCGCCAAGCACCCAACTTGCAATGTCTATGGTTAAAGTAAGTGTTTTTAATTCGTCGGCAAGAAAGTTACGTGCCGCTTTGTCGGTTGTTATAGTATCGCCGCTGGATTGTATTTTATTTATTGGCCTTTGTCCTCTGACAGGCAGTCCGCTACTATCCGGTGCAATTACAGCGTTACCACTTGGCGCACCTGCAAGACTTGAATCAATAGCAGTGGTATCAATACGCTTTATTGCACTTGAATTTGTCGGCAGTATTACGGGAACATATGGGTTAATTAATGTTTGACTTTGCGCTGCATTACCGCCTGAAGCCTGCCCAAACACCACAATATCGCTGTGCATACGCTGCCCATTGGTATTTAATACCATCCGTGTCCAAATACTATCCCCTGTTTGAAACTTATAAAGTACTGGTCTGTTTACCGATTTTTGAACGTTACCGCTTGCATTGAAATCTGGCGCACCTTCCAACTCTGATGTTAAAGATGTTGGTGATACCCTAACCATCGTACTTTCGTTAGTAAGTAATTTACCCGCTTTGCTTTTCGTAAATAGTAATTCTCCTGTTGTGGTATGGCTTAGAATCACATTACGCTGGCTGCATAGCTTATCAAGATAACCCTTTATTTTTTCGTCAATATCGGGTGTGCTATCTGGGATTACCTGATTGCATACATCCGCAACTTCAGGGTCTATTTTTACTGATATTTTGTAATGCGCACATACCTTTTCTGCTATTTGCTTCAGAGTAAGATTTACAGATTGCGCCGGATTTGCTACAACAACGCAATCTTCCAATACCCCTGTTTTAGAGTACCCGCTAATATTTACAAGGCTTTCAACCGCACCATCTTCATAATGCCCCACAAGGCAAATACCTGTTATTAGCAGTATGTTTTGATAGTAAAGCTGGCAACTGTGATATGAGTACGGCTTGAATAGCTTTTTGTGAACGCTGTTATTTGGGTCAAACTGCACTTTAAAACGGAAAGACGAGGCAACACTATTGTAGTGAAGTGATACGCTCACCTCATTGTACTTATCAATTGTATATCCCGCTATCTTTAGTTTCACACGTAATAAAGTATTTGCCTGTTTTTCTTAATTGTCAACATCTCCTGTAAGCCTATGTTATTATCTTTTTGAAGTGTCTTAATCGTTGAATCATCCGCAGTAAGCCCGTATAGCTGATATGCCAGTAAAATAAGGTTGGTATCTTCTTTGAGCACCATTGTACGCTGTTGCTTTGCACTTGCCGCAATGTCAAATAATGAAGCCAACGTGTACTGTACCACTTCCGCCAGTGAACTTAAACTATCAGCGTCAGGTATGTAACTATCTGTATTACCGCCCACCGTACTCTGTATGCTATCGAGATTGGCAATATATGTATTGTAGCTATCCAATATAACGTCAATAGCGCCTATTACGTCATTCCTTGTTACATAGTCGTAGTTGGTTACTGAAGCTACGCACATGCCCAATATGCTTGTAGCGGCATTGTTTTCATACAGCCTCTTTTTATGTGGTGTAAGCAGGTTGACAAATAGCGTGTTGAACTGCGTACTAAGAAAATCAAGCCTGCTAAATACAGAGCCTGTAAAGTTAGCCGGGAATGCAGCTACATCCTGAATTTGCCCTATCAATGAAGCGCTATCAACCACTACTGATGTTAGCAGTGTGTTAGCCTGATTGTAAGCATTGGTGAAGTTGGTAAAGTCCGTGTTATCTGCAATCTTGCTGGATATGCTACTATAAAGGTTATTGACGTTATTTGTCATAGCCTGCAATAGCGATGTTTCAGGTGTTGGTATCTCCGCTGCAAAAGTATCAGTAAATACTTGCTGAGACCTCACGGCATTAGCAACTATTGTATCCGGTGCAGATATGCCCGTATTTAGCGCTTTGCTGCCTATTGTCTCAATAATAGTACCCGTGATACGGGTAATGTTGTAGATGCTATTGTCAAATGACAAACCAAGCGGTTGTACTACTATTTGCCCGTACACCGGATGCTCAATAGTCCAGGCTTTTGTGTTTTCACTGCTTTTATCGAATGCGTCCGACACCTCGAAGCAATCTGCACCCTCGAAGATAATTTCTATGTTGTAGCGCCTGCCTTTGGGTAGCCTGCGGGAAACAAGCGAACCCTTTACACCCTTGAATAGAAATTCAGCATAGTTAAATTCTTTGTCTTTACGGGCATTAAGCCACTTAGGGTAATACTGTGCAGTATCTCCCGTTGTAATCTTCATGTCCGTATTTATCTTCTCTAACCAGCTCATTTTAATGATGCTATTTTTTTATTTGCCAGTGCCACAAAGTCCGCTTCCATTTTCTTAGCCGACGTTAACGATGCTTTTTGCATGAATTTGGTCGCTTTCACATGTGCGCTCCTGTTCTTTTTTATGCTATCTACTATCGTACTTTTTACCACTGTATTCTTGCCCCACCTGTTATTCGCAGGCACTTCTTTTATGCTTTTTATCTCCAGTAATCGGGTGTGGTCTTGGTTCATTACAAACCCACCAACACCAGCATGACGGGCAGAAAGAATGAACGACATTTTACCCCGTCCTTTTGACTTTGGATTCCTCCGTGGGTCTATTATTGACGTTCGCATCTTTTCAAGCCTGTTCTTTGCCCTAACGTTACGCCCCCAACTATTACCAACCCTTGCGGCAGGTAAAGCAATGAATGCCCTGCCTTTTATGTTGCCGCCTTTCTCTTGTTGTTCCAAATCCTCTACCGAATGGCTTTTATCATTTGGCTTTGGTAAGAAACCCACCTCTGCAATCATGCTTTTTACGTCAAATCCTTGCGCCTGTATCACCTTGCTATTGGCTTTAAAGAATGTCGGTTTACGATGGATAAACACGTCCGATTCTTTAGGCATGGTGTTTTGTTTCACGTCGTAAGCAGCCTTATTTAGCGTCTGCCTAATGGCGACGGGTAGTGCAGACTTATTTATTTTTTTAAGCCTGTTAACCTGCCCTTGTATGGCTGTGCTATCTACTACGAACGTAGGCATGTCCAAAATTACTAAACTTTGTATTCAAAAGTACTTTTTATTTCAAAGTAGTTTTGTACATTTGTCCAACTACTGCGTTTATCTTTTTGCCCCTGATGTTTCAACGTCGGGGGTTTTTGTTTTTATTTCACAAGTTATTGACATTGTGAATAACTTTTGTTTTATTAACGCGCGAACTGTGTGAAGTGTATGTATTTTTGTGGGGCAATACCGTTAGTATGAAGCAGATAGTAACGGGCTTGGTACATTCAAGATATTTTTGTTCCTTTGCTCCTACAAAAGTGAACAATTGTTTAGGTACAAAGCCTCCCTCGCTGCTTCCGTTGGGGGCTTTCCCTTTTTACGGCTATTGTGCGCCATAAATACGCATGGAGTCCGATTACCCGAAAGTGGGGTCAATTAAGTGCCTCCCTTAAATGTCAAGTAAGA